>NZ_JAUBRA010000031.1:53606-73946 GCF_036701555.1 Microcoleus sp. Pol10D4 | reverse complement strand
ATGAAGGCGATGATGTAGCAAATGGTGGCGCTGAGCAAGGTAGGAATCATCAAGACGCCGAACCAACCGATGTAAATCCGGTTGTCTGTGCTTGTGACCCACTCGCAGAAGCGTTCCCAGACGTTGGCGCTTTCGCGCTGCTGTAAGGTTGTTGTCATGGTTTTATGATTGCTGTATTTGGTTGTCAATGTTCGGATGATGTTTCTATTATTAACGGTGTTGTTAACGTTTGTAAAGGGGTGTAGCGACAGTTAAACTGATGACTGCGATTAGGAAAGCTGATGAAACCAGAGACAGGGGCGATCGCCCGATCGCGAAAAGATATGCCAGCCTCCACACGCGGCGCACCTCAACCCTAACGAACGGGAGCTATGGGAGGTGGAGAAGGTAGAGGAACAGGAGCGAGGACAGGTGGAGAGACTGGCCTGCGAGGAGGTGGAGAAATCCTGAACTGCTGGAGTTGCTGCGGGGTGAGCGATCGCAAAATTCTCAGTCCGAGAGTGTCTCGGGAGATGCTTAAAGCGTAGGATGGCTCCAAATACGGGCGGAAATTTGATTTGTTGTTCAAATAGCTTTCCATGAAAGCTAGGCTGAGTCCGCTGAGATAGCGACGGGCTAAAGCTGGTTCGGGCCCGATGACCTCTGGTGGTGGCAGAAAGAGGCTTTGAGGGGAATCCTCGATCGTTGAAAAGTGAGTCCCGTTGTTCATCAGTACCAGATATTTGTTGGGCGATGTCAGCCAAGTGAACGGTTGAATTTGTTCCAGCAAAGCGGGGGCGACGGTATCCGCGCTGCCTGCTATTACCATGACTGGGATTTGGATTTTGCTGAGGTTTGTTTCTCCGAAAATGCTGCTGGCGATCGGATTGACGGCGATCGCAGCTTTGATGCGCGGGTCGCCGAAATTGTACTGGTTGCGATCTAGACCGCGGGCGCGGCACTGCAACAGCAGGGAGAGGTTCCAAGTTTCGTTTTCGAGTCCGCAATCTTTGTCTAGCTGTGCAAAATTAATCCCCGCCCCGGCTAATGCTAAAGCCGTATAGCCCCCGAAAGACTGGCCGATGACGCCGACTCGCTGCAAGTCGAGCTGCCCTTGGTAGGTCGGATCGGTTATGGAAAGTTTGGTTAAATAATCGAGCAGGTCTTTGATGTCCAGGGGGCGGTTGACAAATTCTGCTGGTTCTACTACTTCACTGGCTCTGCCTGTTACTAAGTTTTGGATTTGTTGGGCGTTGCTGCCGGGGTGTTCGGGGACGGCGACGGCAAAGCCATAGGAGGCTAAGTGTTTGGCTAAATACTCGAAGGAAAGGCGATCGGAACCTAAACCGTGGGAAATTACTACTACTGGAGCAGGTTGCGGGCTCCCCTGTGGTAAGTAAATGTCCATATCAAACGTGCGAGGGCGATTTGGACTCGTCAGAGTTACCGATGATTTTTTCCAAGTATAGGGACCCGGAAGCTGGGGCTGCAGCATTGCCGCAGCCGGTATGGAGGGTTCAGAGGCTGCTTGTGCTTCCGACAACTGGGCGACTCCGGCGATCGTCTGATTGGAACGGTTGATCAGCGATGTCAGCTCGTTGGCGATACCCAAGGCGCGGGCGATGTCAATCCTGATGCCATACGTGGGGAATTTCCGCAGCACGTTGAGAATTGTCAGGCCTTCGGGATCTGAGGCTGCTAAAATCAGGGCGGCTCGGATGGCATAAAATCCAGGCTGCCGAGCTTTGGTTTGAATTACTTGGCCCAAGCGTTTCAGCAGCACTTCTCCTTGAGGCGTGTAGAGGAATTGGGCGATCGTCACCTGGCTGATTTCAGCTTTCGCTTGCAGGGCGCTGCGAATGTCAGCTAGCTGAGATTCTTTGATGTACTGAGCGAAGCCGTCCAAGTTCGAGTCTATTTTGCCTTCTTTGGCGAACAGTGCCAGGGATTCGATGGGAACTGATTCTTCTAGCGGCCCGTAAGTTACGTAAATTCGCTCGGCACCCATTGCCGGTGCGGCGGTGCAAACAGCCGTGAATGCAAACAATCCTAGGTATTTTTGGGCGATCGACCGCCGAGTGCCAAGGGCAGCAGTGGAGAGACTCCGAAACAGATAGTTCATAAGTTTCAAACCTAGGACTTCTAATAATTAGTCAGTGAAACGATGTAAATTGTTTCACTAATATTTAATACCAAAAAATCGATCTGTTGCTTCGGATGCTTCCGAAATTAGGTTATCTTGGGAAGCATAGCCAAAAGAGCAATTTTCTGACCTGACAAGACTAGCTGAAATTTAAAATTCAACACCGAGGGGTCAAACCTGCTGGAATGCCCATTGATTATTTTTTCAGCTATGCAAGATATTTTCGATCAAGTTTGTAACTACAGCCTGAGTGGGAGAATTTATGATGTTCAATGCAACTGCTATCCTGATTGACGCTTTTGTTCAAGAGCTGCAGGCCGGCTACCGTCGCACCTACGGCAAGTACAAGCCTGACTACCCTGAAATTATCGCCTGGGCAGGGACTATGGCTCTGGAAAATATCGCTAACTGCGACGCTCTATACCACAATGTAGAACACACAATGCTCGTGGCTTTGGTGGGGCAAGAGATTCTCCGCGGCAAGCATATTCGCGAAGGGGGAGTGTCGCCGGAAGATTGGCTGCACTACCTGATCTCGCTGCTGTGTCACGATATCGGCTACGTCAAAGGTGTTTGCCGCCAAGACCAAGAAGCTGTGGGACTATATGCTACGGGTATTGACGGGGGCATGGTTTCTGTGCCGATCGGGGCAACTTCTGCTAGTTTAACTCCTTATCATGTTGATCGAGGCAAACTCGTAATTGACGAACGCTTCGGCGGCCACACATTAATTGATGCCGAACAAATCAAGCGCAATATTGAATTGACCCGCTTCCCAGTTCCTGCTAGCGAAACTCATCAAGACCGAAATAATTATTCTGGACTCGCTAGGGCCGCCGATTTGATCGGTCAGTTGAGCGACCCAAATTACCTACGAAAAATAAGTGCTCTGTTCTACGAATTTGAGGAAGTCGGCACTAATAAAATCTTGGGCTATAAGTCTCCGGGAGATTTGCGGCAAAATTACGCCAAGTTTTATTGGAATGGAGTTTTTCCCTACATTCCTGCAGCTTTGAACTACTTGGAATTGACCCAGGGAGGCAAACAAATTATTGCCAACCTCTACGCCAATGTATTTCAGGTAGAACACGCTGAACCGCTCGCTTTCACCAAGCCCAACGCTCAAGAATTCACCAAATCCCGCGCCAATAGCAACTTGAACGGCGAAAAAGATGGTGCGAATATTCAACATTCCATCTTTGGGGAAAACAAGAAATTTACCGAGTTCCCAGACTTAAATTTGTGATTATTTACGCCCAGAATGGGGCATCTATAAAGGCGAGTCAGTGGATTCTAAAATTGATAATTCTGTGTGATATGTTTGGCGCAACGTTCTGCTTTCAATCAGTCGAAGGATTTGAAATTTAATCCATAGATGAATCTGGGATGTTAAACAAGAGTCGAAATTTTAGGCCGACAGGCGTTGCCAGTCGGAAATTAAGTATCCGTTTTTTGGCAGCGTGATAATTAGGATAAGTTTTGATTTTTTAGTTGCTGGAGATTGGTTTTTAGCTGAAATTTAGATTAATTATCTCAAATCTAAAATTGCTCTGGCAGCAGATAGGTTGCTTGCTCCTTTTTTTTGAGCTAAAATCAAGAGTTATCATCAAAAATTTAACATCGAAAATCGAAAACCTTAAATTGATATGGCAGCAGACATTCAGCAGCAAATTCAACAGTTGAGGCAGCAGCTACAGGAAGCTAGCTATGCTTATTATGTTCTCGATGCGCCGATTATGCCAGATGAAGTGTACGATCGACTTTATCGCCAGTTGCAAGAATTAGAATCAGATTATCCTGAATTAATTACGGCCGAAAGTCCGACTCAGCGGGTGGGAGAACAGCCTGCTACTCAATTTTTTAGTGTCAAACACAATATTCCTCTCTACAGTTTGGAAAATGCTTTTAATTTTGAGGAATTTGCTAAATGGCAGGAACGCTGGCAAAGGGTAGCACCTTCCCTAACCCCCGGTCAAGAAGGAAATGCACTCCCCCTAACCCCCCCTGATCAAGGGAGGGGACAAGAGGCAATAACATCTTCCATTAGCAATCAGGAAAACAGGGAAATTACTCCCCCCTTTAGCAAGGGGGGGTTGGGGGGGGTTTCCTATGTTTGCGAGTTAAAAATTGACGGTTCAGCTTTAGCGTTAACCTATGAAAATGGGGTTTTAGTTCGCGGTGCGACGCGGGGAGACGGCATTGCGGGAGAGGAAATTACTCAAAATGTCAAAACTATTCGCTCGATTCCTCTGAAGCTCAATTTAGATAATCCACCGCCTGTGGTGGAAGTGCGGGGAGAAGCTTTTTTGTCTTTAGCTGTGTTTGAAGAAATTAATCGGGAACGGGAAAAAGCGGGGGAACAATTGTTTGCTAATCCTCGCAATGCTGCGGCGGGTACGCTGCGGCAGTTGGATTCTAAAATTGTGGATAAGCGACGGTTGGATTTCTTTGCTTATACTCTGCATTTAGATAAGGGTAACGAGGGTAACACGCAGTGGGATTCGTTGGAATTGTTGCGACGGATGGGGTTTAAGGTGAATCCCTATCGCAAAATTTGCTATTCTTTGGATGAGGTTCGGGAGTATTACGAATATTGGGATACTGAGCGACGGAATTTGCCTTACATGACGGATGGGGTTGTTGTTAAGATTAATTCGGTTTTCCTGCAAAAACAATTGGGTTTTACTCAGAGGTTTCCGCGTTGGGCGATCGCCCTGAAGTATCCCGCGGCAGAAGTCCCTACAATAGTAGAAGCTGTCACCGTGCAAGTAGGGAGAACCGGGGCTCTGACTCCTGTAGCGGAACTCAAACCGGTGCAGTTGGCGGGGACGACGGTTTCGCGGGCTTCTCTCCACAATAGCGATCGACTTTCCGATCTGAACCTGCACATTGGCGATACTGTAATTGTCAGAAAAGCTGGGGAAATTATACCAGAAGTTGTGCGAGTTTTACGGGAACTTCGCCCCCAAAATGCTCAACTTTTCCAAATGCCTAGTTGCTGTCCCGAATGCGAACAGCCTGTGGTTCGGGAAAAAGGGGAGGCCGTTACTCGCTGCATCAATACATCTTGTCCGGCGATTTTGAGGGGTTCGCTGATTCATTTTTGCAGCCGGGATGCTCTGGATATTAACGGTGTTGGCGAAAAGTTGGTGCAGCAGATGGTTGATAGCAATCTGGTGCATTCTGCGGCGGATTTGTACGATTTGACTGCGGAAAGATTGATGAGTTTGGAACGCATGGGTAAGAAGTTAGCAGAAAAGTTGGTAAGTGCGATCGCCCAATCCAAAAATCAACCTTATTCCCGCGTACTTTACGGCTTGGGCATCCGCCACGTCGGCAGCGTGAATGCTCAATTGCTGACAGAAAGGTTTGCAAATGTAGAAGAGTTATCAGCAGTATCAGCGGCATCGATTGAGGGCGTTTACGGCATCGGGCCGGAAATTGCTCAAGCTGTTTATCAGTGGTTTCGAGTGCCTGCAAATCAAAGTTTAATTTCACGTTTAAAAACGGCGGGATTGCAATTGCAGTCAGAAGTAAAAAATCCCAACTTAGCCAGCGCAAATTTACAACTTGCAGGCAAAACTTTTGTGCTTACCGGAACTTTGCCCACTTTGAAACGAGATGAAGCTAAAGATTTGATTCAAAAAGCAGGAGGTAAAGTCACCAGTTCGGTGAGTGCTAAAACTGATTATGTGGTTGTGGGAGAAGATGCGGGTTCTAAGTTGGAAAAGGCTCAATCTTTGGGGGTAGAACTACTTTCGGAAGCTGAGTTATTGGAACTGCTATCGAAACCATAAATGATTGGTGACAGTCAATATATCTCTCTTTTCTCTTTCTCTGCGCCCTCTGCGCTCTCTGCGGTTCGCAAAAAAGCTGATTCACTTGAGCCGTTTTCAAAGAAGATTGCCAACAATTCTATTGCCCTAGGTGCAAAATAGCCGATCCTCTTCGAGGGCTCTGCTAACGCGAATTGGGCAATACCTCAAAAGGCATAGAAATCGCGAGCGCACTTGGTGAATATAAATACTTCCCCGGCGGTGCTGCCCGAATCGGTTGTCGGTACAGGCTAGTTTTGCTAAAATTTGATAAAGTTTGCAATAGCGATGGCAACTGCGAGCTTAGCCAAATCCCAGCAATCATAGGAGATACATTATGTCTGAAATTCCAGCAGAACAAACACAAACAAACTTGACAACTCCAGAAATAACTACCGAAAGCTCAATTTCTGGTGTGGAAAACGTGAAAAATAGTGTGGGAAATATCCTAAATAGTTGGAAGTTGAAAGCAGGATTAGCCGTTGCTGTACTTTTGGGAGTTTTGCTATTTGCTTTCTACTGGCAGCATATGATTGCAGTCGTAGGTATGAAGAGTTGGTCGGCGCGATCGGGAGCTAACCCGATCGAATGTATGGTAAGAGATACTAATAATGACGAGTATGTCAGTTGCAGCGCCCTCCTCGATCAGCAGATTGTCCCTCTTGAGTGCAGTTCGAGTTTGTTCAATATCGGCTGTCGAGTCAATTACGGAACTGCGGCACCAAATCCGAGACAAATCAACCCTAGATAGACCATCTGCGGGTTAGAGATGATTGTTGAACGAACAGATTTGCTACTTAAAATATGGGAGTTACAAAATAAATTTTCCCGTGAAAATACTCCAGCAATAAAGAGCGGAAAACTCTTGTTTTTCTGGTTGTAAAATAGCAGGTAATGAAAGTTACCTGCTATTAGTATTAATGGCGACTTTTCGCTCCAAGCAGTATTGAGCGCCTTGATATAAAAGCTCTGTCATTGATTAGATACTACTTTACAATAATTAACTTGAAAAGTTTAATTTAAATCAGTAGAATTAACCCAAACCACCTCTCGGATGATGCGATCGCGAGTGCCGAGTGGTATCAAGTACCCGAAGGGTAAACGATCAACTCACCTCAGTTGGTGGCGTGCGAGGTGGCTGAAGATAGTTCGACAAAAGTTTACATTGTATGTAGTTCTTTGGGGGAAAAAAACAAGGAAGTCGGGTTTTTTAATGGTGAAAATTTAGCTATCGGATCTGTTTGCAAATTGAGCCATCCCTCACGGGATTTTGGATTTACCATTCACACAGCCTGGGTGCAAAAAATCGCCAAGCCCACAGCCTTCTACAACAGGCGAGCAACTAAACGAATATGACAAATACTCATTCTACCTCTTCCAACTATCCTCAATACATCTCAAGAGGAGGCGATACGGCGTTTGAACCTCCTTACATTCTTAATCAGACAAAACTCTATGGATTTTTCTTAGAAGGAACCTTGGAAAATTTACAAACTCTCTGCGATAAATATCTCAATATACCTGGTCAAGATCAATTCCAATACCGTCCTGCTGCTAACCGTGTGCTGATGGTATTCGATACAATAGCGCACATTAATTCTACACAACCTCCCGGCAGCGATAAAGGTTTTTTCTCTGAAGCAGGGGAGGTCATGTTTTGGGTATTGACTGAGGCCGGAAAGCAAGAAGGCTCAAAATTTGTCGTCGATCACCACGCTTGGTTTATTCCGTATATTTTTGTTGATTCTACACCAGCAATGGTATTGGGGCGGGAAGTTTATGGTTTTCCTAAAGAATTGGCAAAATTTCAAATCCCACCAGATAATCGCCATCCTCAAAAATTTAGCTTAGAAACCCTTGTTTTGCAACCGTTCAGTCCTCAATCAGAAACTACTTGGCGAACAATAATCAACGTGGAAAACACTCAAGCAGAAAAGGGTGATATTCCTATCAAGCTTTGGACCGACTTTTCACAAGTATTTGAAGAAATTTCAAGCTTGTTTGAAGAAGTAAAATTTGATAAAAAATGTCCAACTCACTTGGAAGTACCGATGGTATTTCTCAAACAATTTAGAGATGTTCGCGATGGCGACAAAGCTTGCTATCAAGCAATCGTAGAAGCTACTGCTACGCTAGAGAAATTACATCAGGGCTTTCCTTACCTCAGACAGAAATTCGAGGTGACAATAGAAAATTTTGACAGCCATCCAATCGTCACCGAATTAGGACTAAAACTGCAACAAACAGCCCAATTAGCATTTTGGCTGAACTTCGATTTTTCCTTTGGAAACGGAACTGAAATATGGAAATCTCAGTAGTAGCTTTTGATACGGATAATTAGCTTGTATTAGCTGAAAATCATTTTTTCCTTTCAAAACATACACAAATCGGTAAATATCCATGATTGAAAATACCAAGAAAAAAATTGTCATTCTCGGTGGCGGAATGGGTGCTATGGTGACAGCATTTGAACTCACTAGCCAACCCAATTGGCAAGACTTATACGACATTACTCTCTATCAATTAGGTTGGCGTTTAGGCGGTAAATGTGCAAGCGGTCGTAATATGACACCGCACCAGTCCTATGAACCAGACTACCGTATTCAGGAACACGGATTACACATCTTCTTCGGGTTTTATGCCAACACATTTCGAGTGATGAAGGAGTGCTATGATGCCCTGGAAAATGAAAAGGGAATATTTCAAGGGATAGAAAATGCTTTTCAACCGCATAGTTTTATTGTCTTTGAAGACGAAGATAAACAGGGTCGTTGGGTTCCTTGGAATATAGATTTTCCTTACTCTAAGGATGTATTTCCCTGGCCCGATAAAGATATGGAAGTTGGCTCACCTTGGGACTATATTCTCAAGATGCTTGAGCTCATGCTACACAAACATAGCGATTCTCCTCATTTGGACTCGCTCTCTTCTACTAGCAGAATCGAACTTGACCCCGATCGAGAACCCATTGCCTTAGAATTGCTGCCGCAAGTTGCTAAACGGCTAGAGGTAACCAAAGAAAATCTGCTCTCAAGCTCGCATAAAGAGGTACTTGCTTATACTCATCAGTTTGCTAACTCTCTTCCTAAAGATGTTCAGCATCACTCGTCCGAAGACCACAACGTTCTGACCTGGTTGTTAGAGCTTTTGACAAAGCTTGCACGCCTGAACTTAGAAGATGCGATCGCCAAGCTAGAAGAGAAGTTTGAACAGCCACTAATCGACGCTCATCGCCTCCTAATTACCCTCAACCTTGGGTATGCAATTGCTCGCGGGGTGCTGGTTAATCAAATCTTTAATTGGCAATCCTTCAACGACCTGGATCAGCACGACTTTAGAACATGGGTTGGTCACAATGGTGCTTGGTCTGAAACTGCTAACTCAGTCTTGGTACAGGTAATGTACGATTTACTGTTAGCCTTTCCTGGTGGCATCGCCACTAAGGAAAACGGTCAATTGGGAGCAGCAGCAACAATACGTTGGATCTGGCGCATGATTTTCACATACAAAGGTGCAATCATGTGGAAAATGAATGCTGGTATGGGAGATACAATTTTTACCCCATTATACATAGAATTAAAGAAGCGTGGAGTCAAGTTTGAATTCTTCCACCGCGTCACGAACCTTAGCCTTAACCCAGAGCAAAATGCTATTGTTAAGGTAGAGATGGGTCAACAAGTAACTCTCAAAAATCCCGAACTAGGTTACAACCCACTGATTCCGGTTAAGGATCTTCTCTCCTGGCCTAGCGAACCCCTCTACGATCAAATTGTTGAAGGCGAAAAACTCAAAGAAGAGCAGATTGACCTAGAATCTTTCTGGACTCCCTGGACAGACGTAAAAAAAGTTACTCTCAACCACGGGGAAGATTTTGACATTGTAGTGCTGGGTATTTCCATCGGCGCTTTTCCCTTTATCTGCGAGGAACTTATTAATGCCAAAACAGAATGGCAGCAAATGGTTAAGTCTCTCCAGACAGTGACTACCCAAGGCGGACAACTATGGCTTAAACCTACACTCAAAGAGTTAGGATGGACACAGAATAGTCCAGTCCTGGGTACTTACGTTGAGCCCCTAGATACTTATGCGGATATGAGTGACCTCATTGAACGGGAAAACTGGCCTTCGGATCGTTCACCTAAGAACATTGCTTACTTTACAGGGGTAATGGAAGATCCAGGTATCCCCGCTCCTAGCCAGTATAATTTCCCAGCAGAGCAACAACAGAAAATCAGCGGACGAGCCATCGACTGGCTCAACCAGAAGATCGCCCCTCTCTGGCCTAACGCTACCACTAAAGACAATCCTCATGGTCTAGATTGGAATTTGGTTGTAGACTTAGAGGATGAGCAAGGAGAACAACGCTTTTACTCGCAGTTCTGGCGTGTTAACATTACTCCTTCAGAGCGTTATGTATTATCTGTTCCCGGTAGCTACCAGTTTCGTCTTCAAGCCGATACTTCCAGGTGGGACGATCGCCCTCGCGGGTTTAATAACCTCTACCTAACAGGCGATTGGGTCGATAATAGTTTTAATTCTGGGTGTGTCGAAGCGACCACAATGGCAGGAATGCAAGCAGCCAAAGCAATTATCAAACAGCAGTTTAGCCAAGAGTATCATCGTCAGCAAATTATAGGTGAGAATGATGCTTGGCCAAAACCGCGATCGCTTAACTTATCGCTGGGCGATGAAGGTTAGGCAAAGAAGCATAGAGTGAAATCGGCGAAGCAGGGAAAGCCTTAAGATTGAGCGTACTACCTTGTCCGCTATATTTAACAACTCAAGTGTTCAAGCCAATAGTTTGGGGAGTATTTCATCTTACTAATTGTTGAAATACTCCCTTTACGTATTACTCCAAAGAAATCAAAAATGCTTAAGATTAACGGCTACCAAGTTCTCACTCAAATCTACGAAAGTACCAACTCCACCGTTTATCGAGGCATCCGCCAACAGGACAACCAAGCCGTCATCCTTAAATTCCTCAAAGAAGACTATCCTACCGCTTCCGAACTGGTTCGCTATAAGCAGGAATATGAAATTACCCGAAATCTGAATCTAGATGGAGTAATTAAAGCTTATGAATTAAAACCCTATCAGATGACCCTGTGTATCATCCTTGAGGATTTTGGCGCGTCATCTTTAAAACAGTTAATGGATGAGCGTAGGGAATCAGGCACGGGAGTATTGCCCCTAGAGGAATTTCTGAGCATTGCTATTAAAACGGCTGAAATTCTAAGCAGTATTCACGCTGCGAATATTATCCACAAAGATATTAACCCTGCAAATATTATTTTTAACCCTGAAATTGGGCTACTCAAAATTATAGACTTTGGTATTTCTACTAAATTCACCCGCGAAAATCCTACCCTAAAAAATCCTAACGTCTTAGAAGGTACTTTAGCTTATATTTCACCTGAACAAACAGGAAGAATGAATCGTTCTCTAGATTACCGTACCGACTTTTACTCTCTCGGTGCCACTTTTTATGAGTTGCTGACAGGACAACTTCCTTTTGAAACCACGGAGGCCCTGGAGTTAGTGCATTGTCATATTGCTAAAGTGCCAATTTCTCCTCATCAAGTTAATCCAGAAATTCCCAAGACCGTGGCAGATATTGTAATGAAACTGATGGCAAAAACCGCTGAGGATAGATACCAAAGTGGTTTCGGAATCAAAAAAGATTTAGCCGAATGTTTGCATCAGTTACAAACCACAGGAAATATATCTGATTTCTCTTTAGGGACTCAAGACATTTCCGACCAGTTTCAAATTCCCCAAAAGCTCTACGGACGAGAAGCGGAAGTAGAAGCACTACTAAAAGCATTTGAGCGAGTAGCGGACAATCCCAAATCCAAAATAGAGATGATGTTGGTGGCTGGTTATTCTGGCATTGGCAAATCATCGCTAGTAGCCGAAATTCACAAACCAAATACCCGACTGCGCGGCTATTTTACGGCGGGCAAATTTGACCAATTTCAAAAGAGTATTCCTTACTCCGCTGTAGTTAGCGCCTTTAAGGGATTAGTGAGGCAACTATTAACGGAAAGTGAAATACAGCTTGAACAATGGCGAGAAAAACTTAGAGATGCTTTTGGTGTCAACGGTCAAGTTATTATTGATGTAATTCCCGAAGTAGAACTGATTGTCGGCGAACAACCACCCGTGCCAGAATTAGGGGCAAGCGAGTCGCAAAATCGGTTTAATATTGTCTTCAGTAACTTCATCCGAGCCTTTTGCACAAAAGAGCATCCCTTAGTCATATTTCTCGATGATTTACAGTGGGCAGACTCCGCGACACTCAAGTTAATTGAACTGATGATGACAGATGCAGATATGCAATATCTGTTTTTAATTGGAGCTTATCGAGATAATGAAGTTAGCCCAACGCACCTCTTAATGATGACGCTTGATGGATTGCTCAAAGATGGAGCCACTATCAATTATATTACCTTAGCACCTTTAGACATAGAAAATATTAGCCGACTGCTTGCCGATACATTATATAGCGACACTGATGCGGTAAAACCCTTGACAGAATTGGTGATGAAGAAAACAGGTGGTAATCCATTCTTTGTCAATCAGTTTCTCAAAACCCTCTACGCGGAAAACCTGATAAATTTTGATGTCCAGGAGCATAGTTGGCAGTGGAATATTGACCAAATTGAGGCACAAAATATTACCGATAATGTTGTAGAATTGATGATAGACAAGTTAAAGAAACTGCCGGCGCTCACACAGCAGGTTTTACGTTTAGCATCTTGTATAGGTGCTTCTTTTTACTTAAACACTCTTGCTATCGTTAGTGAAAAACCAAAAGAGGTAATTTTTCCCGACCTAGTTGCGGCAGTTCAGACCGGATTCATCTTGCCGACATCAGAGTTAGATGAAAATCTATTAATTCTAGATTATAAATTTCTGCATGACCGGGTACAACAAGCGGCTTATGCTCTGATTGATGACAATCAAAAAAAAGCGGTTCATCTTCAAATTGGGCGGCTGTTGCTAGCCAATGTATCTTCTGAAGAACTACCGGAAAAAATTTTTGAAATAGTCGATCATTTAAACTTAGCTTGGGAATTGATAACTGATGAACCGGAACGGGTGGAATTAGCACGATTGAACTTAGAGGCAGGGAAAAAAGCCAAAGCTTCAACGGCTTATGCTGCTGCTTTAGAGCAATATTTTACTACAGGAATAGAGATGTTGCCGGGAGATGCTTGGCAAGAGCATTATGATTTGACATTTAGTTTATATCGAGAACGGTCGGAATGTGAATATCTATGCGGTAATTTTGACAAGGCAGAAGAGTTATTTGACTTAATTTTAACTAAGGTTAAATCTAATTTAGAACGAGCAGAAATCCAGAATATTCGTTTAGTTTTGTATGATAATACAGGCAAATTTGTAGAAGCGGTTGGTATTGGCTCGGAGGCGTTGAAATCCTTGGGATTAAGTTTGCCTACAACCGACAAATCAGAAATTTTCTCTGCCCTTGACTTAGAGTTGGAGTTATACAGATCAAATCTGGAACACATCAAAATTTCTGAGCTAATTAATGCCCCAGAAATGATCGATCCAGAGATGAGAGCTTGTATGAATCTCTTAATGAACATTACTGGACCAGCTTATTTTGTAGATCAAGATTTGTTGGCTTTGATTTCATTAAAAATGGTCAATCTTTCTCTGGAAAACGGCAATTCAGATGTATCGGCTCATGGATATGCTTTTTGGGGATTTTTGGCAGGTGCGAGATTAGTTGACTATGAAGTCGGTTATGAATTTGGTCTATTGTCGATGAAGCTTAACGAAAAGTTTCATAATGTAAATTTGGCTTGCAAAGTTTTTAATATGTTCGGTGGTTTGATTAATCCTTGGCGAAGCCATCTGAAAAAAGGAATTCCGTTTCTTAGAAAAGGCTACCTAGCCGGAGTAGAAACTGGAGATGTTTATGTTAGCTACAATTCTTACCACTTGATTCTGCAAAGAGTTCTAAGTTCTGAAAGTTTTGATAGCATTCTTGAAGAATCTAACAAACATCTTGAATTTCTTAAGCAAATCAAAAATAATGTCTTTGCTGGGATTCAGCAATTATATCGGCATTTTATTTTAAATTTACAGGGATTAACTCTGGATAAATTTTCTTTTAGTGATGAGGATTTTGATGAATATCAATGCCTCGAGATGTGGAATGAAAACGGCTTTATGACTGGTGTAGCACCCTATAACATCTTTAAAGCCCAAATTTTCTTTCTCTATGGGGATTATGAAAATGCTTTAGAAAAAATCCGAACTAGCGATAAAATTCTCGTTTTTCTTTCCGGTGTACCCAGCCAAGGCGAACATTATCTGTACTATTCTTTAATTTTAACGGCTCTTTATCCAACTGCTACCAACTCGCAACAGCAGGAATATGGGGAAATTTTAAAAGCCAATCAACAGAAGATGAAAATTTGGGCAGATAACTGTCCTGAAAACTTCTTGCACAAATACCTGTTGGTGGAGGCGGAAATCGCTCGACTTTCTGGTAAAGAAATAGAAGCACTAGATTTGTACGATCGCGCGATCGCTTCAGCCCATGAAAATCAGTATATTCAGAATGAAGCTTTAGGGAATGAACTGGCAGCTAAATTCTGGCTAGGGAAAGGCAAAAAGGAAATTGCCAAACTTTATATGACAAAAGCGCATTATGGCTACCAAATTTGGGGGGCTAAGCGTAAAGTAGAGGATTTAGAGCAGAAATATCCGCAGTTAATGCCGAAGAAATTAGCAAATAAACAAACTGATTTGCAGACGACTGTTAGTGATAAAGCCTCCTCAACAAGTGGAGGAAGTTCAGATTTAGACTTGTCCACTGTTATCAAAGCTTCCCAAGTTCTGGCTGGTGAAATTGCGAGCAACAAATTGTTAGAGAAGTTAATGACAATTTTAATGGAAAATGGCGGAGCACAAAAAGGCGTTCTTGTCTTATCAAATAAGGAGAAATTAACCATTGAAGCTAGAGGTAAAGTTGACAATGAACAAGTAGAAGTTTGGCAAAGTATTCCGCTTGAAAGCAGCGATAATCTCCCTGTAGGCATGATAAAATATGTAGCCAGAACTCAGGAAGATGTAGTGCTATCAGAGGCTACAAAAGATGGTATTTTTACTAGCGAACCCTATATTATAAAAAATCTGCCTAAGTCAGTCTTATGCGCTCCTATTATTAATCAAGGTAAACTAATCGGCATTCTGTATCTGGAAAACAATCTGACTACCGGGGCATTTACCCCAGATAGATTGGAAGTCTTAAAAATCTTATCCTCCCAAGCAGCTATTTCGATCGAAAATGCTCGCCTCTATCAAAACTTAGAAGATAAAGTTCAAGAACGCACGGCTCAACTAGCTCAAGCAAATCAAGAAATTAGCACTCTCAATCAGAAATTAAAAGCCGACAATGTTCGCATGAGTGCAGAACTCGATATTGTCAAACAACTGCAACAAATGGTATTGCCAAAACAGTCAGAATTAGAGGCAATTGAAGGCTTAGAAATAGCTGGCTTTATGGAACCTGCTGACGAAGTTGGGGGCGATTACTACGACGTATTGCAACAGGATGGTCAAGTCAAAATTACCATTGGCGATGTCACGGGACATGGTTTAGAAAGCGGCGTGTTGATGATTATGGCACAAACGGCTGTCAGGACGCTTCAGAAAATGAAGGAAACAGATCCAGTGAAGTTTTTGGATGTCCTCAACCAGACTCTTTATGATAATCTCCAGCGCATGGACTCCTCTAGGAATATGTCTCTAGCTATCTTAGACTATGCCGGAGGTGTCCTGAAATTAAGCGGACAACATGAGGAAATGATTGTGGTGCGCGCTGATGGAAAATTGGAGTGCATAGACACGATGGATTTAGGCTTTCCCATTGGCTTAGTAGAAGAGATTGGCGACTTTATTGCTCAAACAGAAGTGCAGTTAAATCCTGGGGATGTGGTGGTGCTTTATACTGATGGAATTCCTGAAGCTTTCGATATTAATAAAGCGCAGTACGGATTAGAAAGGTTGTGGCAAGTGGTGGTTGAAAATCGTCAGCGCTCTGCCCAAGAGATTCGGGCAGCCGTGATTGATGATGTGCGGCAGTATATTGGCGCTCAGAAGGTTTTTGATGATATTACTTTGGTGGTGATGAAGCAGAAATAGAACTTTCTCGCGAGTTCGGCGGTTGAAACCTCTACTACACAACTAAAGCCCGACTGCGCGGACTAAAGAATAAACGCGATCTTTCAACGGGATTTGGGATAAAATATGGCAGCTTACCAAGGGCTTCCGATCATGGTGAAACTACTCCAATAGTAAGGATGAGAAAAGTTTTGGTTTGTTTGTTGTAAATTAGCAGGTAAATTTAACTGGCCGCCTGTTGTTACTAGCTGTCCGTTTTCCAATCGCACTTTACCGGACATTATTGCTTGTTGAGTCAGTTGCAAAGCTTCTGCCTTAGTTGTGGTTCCTCGCAACTGGTGGTAAAATTCGCTCATCAGCCCTAAAGTGCCTCCATCGTCAACATACCACAAACTCCCTAAAGCAGATTTCGCGCCGGATTTTACTGCTAAACCTCCAAAACCTAACTCTGCTTCCCGATCGCCCATAGCAGTTCTACAAGCACTTAATACTAACAAGTCTACCTGCGGATTGCGCCAATTCAAACTCTCCATGCGATCGAGCTGCAATTTGGAATTCCACAGT
This sequence comes from Microcoleus sp. Pol10D4, assembly GCF_036701555.1. NCBI lineage: Bacteria > Bacillati > Cyanobacteriota > Cyanophyceae > Oscillatoriales > Microcoleaceae > Microcoleus > Microcoleus sp. Pol10D4. The sequence goes on along the minus strand of NZ_JAUBRA010000031.1, from coordinate 57,284 downwards.
TGAATGTAGGAATTGCTCGCTTTTCCCGGTTTGAATTCAGCGTGAGTTGCTAGGTGAACGATCCGAAATCCTCCCTTGGCGTGTTCCGAGTTGAGATTCTCTATAGTGAAAGTGGAATTGAGGAAAGATGGGCCGTGCCCCTGATCGGAAATCGCCTGCAATTCGATCGGCACACTGGGCAAGGGCAGTTGGTCAACAAATTCTGACCTTCCCATTGCTAGCACTGTGGCGTCTCTAACTGCTTTATAATCGGTATTAGTCGAACTAAAACTTGGAATTAGGCTGAAACTGTATTTTTCAATCAAGAAGCCTTTACCGTCGTGCAACGCGGCAAAGGGCAGGCTCCGCAATCCGGGATCGACTGACAGTAATAAAGTTTGAATTCCTAAGTTTTGTAAGTCTTTTTCTAGAGGTGCGATCGCCCATTTATATAGCTGCTGGGCGGAGGCTAGATAACTGGTAGTATCGCGTTTCGCGGGATTGGTGATTTCATTGCGGAACTCTTGGACGGTGGGGAAAAGAGCTGCTCTGTTGGCTTCGGGGACGCTGTAGTGAATCGGTCGCCCCACGGGAGGAACTAAAATTAGTTCCAGTCGATCTTCTCGCGAGACTATGTAGATAATACCAGACCGCTTGCCGGTTTGCTGTTCAATATTTTGTAAAGTTTGTTGGGCTGTCGAAATTAAGACTTTTTCCTCTGGGAGGTTGGCTGTTACCCCCAAGTATTCTGCAAATTCTTGATTCCTCATTTCTTCGATTCCCCAGACTGTTTTCTGGATATCGTTACCTTCAAAAAGTCGATCGGGAGATGGAACATATCCCAGAACTAAATTAGAAGTAGGGTTGAGTGTTGGCGGTTGTGGTGGTGCTGGTGAGGGTGGTACTAAGTCGCTGGGTAATTTACTGGTAATAGTGCGATCGAGGGTTAAAATTCGATCGGCAGCAGGAACACCGGGATTGTCTCGCCGTGGAGTTTTCGGGGGTTGAAAGTCTTCTGAATCAGGGGTTGAAGGTTCTCCTTGCGGTGCCGGTGTATCTGCGGCTGTGGGCGATTTTGGTGCTGTCACAGGTGCGGGCAGTTGTATTTCCGTAGGATTGATCGGAGTTGGAGTTACCAGCGGAGTGGGAGTTACCAGCGGAGTTGGAGTGACACTCGGAGTCGGAGTGGGAGTTACCAGCGGAGTGGGAGTGACACTCGGAGTCGGAGTGGGAGTGACACTCGGAGTCGGAGTGGAAGTGACACTCGGAGTCGGAATGACACTCGGAGTGGGAGTGGAAGTGACACTCGGAGTGGGAGTTGGAGTTACTAGCGGATTGGGAATTTCACTCGGAGTGGGAGTTGGAGTTACTACCGGAGTTGGAGTTTCACTCGGAGTGGGAGTTGGAGTTACTACCGGAGTTGGAGTTTCACTCGGAGTGGGAGTCGGAGTTACTACCGGAGTTGGAGTTTCACTCGGAGTGGGAGTCGGAGTTACTACCGGAGTTGGAGTTGGTGTTGGCGTCGGATCGATCGCATCATCAGTCGAAAACACAATATTACCAACACTACTAGAACGCGGAAACGACTGCGATGTAATGCTAGATTGTCCCGTTGTAATTGCACCCGCCGTACCGTTGCTAGCAGCATTCCCCACCACAAATGGTTGAATCGGCGTCCCTCCATCTCCCCCAGCGTGCACAATTGTAATTTTGCCACCACCGGCCCCGCCAGCAGTAGAAATGCTAGCAAATCCCGTCGGCGACAGTGGTGTTGAAAAAGTACCCGTAGCGCGGAAAAAATTACCTGTTATTGCTGTGACATCGCCGCCGTTACCGCTAGTGCCGCCTTGGGCATTGATAAACTCTACTTGAATATCGCCGATCGGATCTAAGAACACATTGCCGGCATTTCCGACTATAGCGCTAGAGTTAATTTGTCCGGTGGTAATTGAAGTTATCGCCTTAACAGTTATGTTGCCGCCACTGTTTGCCGATGTATTCAAATTGCCTGCGGTGAAATTATTACCGCTTGTAAAGATAATTTCTCCGCCATTAGCAGTAATATTTTTAACGGTTATATCGCCCTTGGCAGTAATATCGACTTTGGCGGCGCTGACATCTCCCGACAAGTTGACTTTTTCCGTGTTTAATGCTGTCAATTGTTGCGCGTTAATTGTCGAGTTTCCTGTCACATTGCCAGCATTGTCGATCGCAAGATTTCCTAACTTGCTGGTGGCCCCCACCGAACCGTTGAAAGTGATGCTGCCGCTACCGGAGGCTAGAGTTAAGTTGCGGGCATTAATGCTGTCACTGTCGATCGCACCTCCAAAGGCAATATTCCCCCCTGCCGTACTCAATATCGCATCTTTCGTCAAGCCTAGAACACCGTTAATATTGATATTGCCATTATTAGTAGTAACATTGCCACCCAACTTAGTGCTGGCAGCAGCAATATTAAAACCAGAATTGCTTGCAATATTACCGTTAGTGAATTCCGCTTGCGTTGCCGCAACATTCAAAACAGAAAGTGGTGCTGTTCCTCCGATATTTCCTTGTACCAACACATTACCTGTAGCGGCATCTAAGTTCAACAAATGATTACCGTCTATCGCCCCAGTTATCTTAATATCTCCGCCGCTGGTACTGAGATTAATATCGTTGCCGAGTGTGACAGTGCCGTTGAGAGCGATCGGATTTTTATTGGTATTGATGCCATAATTCAAATTAATTTTGGCAGCGTTGAGAGCAATACTGCTGTTGTCATTGCCGGTAAGAATGCCATCAAGTGCGATCGTACCAGTGCCCGTTTGAATATTTACTGGGTCTAAAAATGTGAGATTATAGGGAATACTAATATTAGCGCTGCTATCCGGTCGCCCGATCGCGATCGAGCTAAATCCATTTTGAATCAAATTAATTTCCGATGCAGTCAAATCTAAAGCGCTAGTATTGTTATCAATTCCGCCAACAACAATATTTTGTCCGGCTGTGGCGGGTTGTAGCGTTAACGCACCAGTACCAGAAACATTCCCGGAAAAATCAATTTCACCTGCAGTTAAAGTCAGCGGGTTACTACCTGCCGATAAAGTAGAACCGAAAGCAATAGTTGCATCTCCCAGTGTAAAATTTACAGGAGCTTTTAATGTCACTGGATTGCTAAAACTAATGTTATCATTAGTTGTGGTGATATTTCCGCCAACCGCAACAGTTCCCCCGCCATTTTGAATAAATGCACCGTCTAAGTTCAGGTTTTTCTCAATATTGAGATTCACCTTATTGGTGATTGTGAGCGTGCCGTCATTGGTGGTTGTTACAGTTCCTTTGAGATTAACATTATCAGCCGCAATACCCAGATTACCAGCTACGTCAACTGTATTATTGAAAGTAATGTCGCTGCCTGCGAGAATGGGATTATTAGCAACAGTCACAGCATCTGCATAAGTTTGAGTTCCGGTTGTAGTGACATTCCCGCCTAAAGATATCTTGCTGTTGGCAGTTAAACTTGTGAGAGGAATTGTTTCGCCGATCGCACTTTTGAAGGTAAGATTACCGCTAGCGGCCTTCACAGTCAAATCGCTGGTACCATCAACAGTATTATTGAAAGTAATGCTGTCACCTAAAAGAATCGGATTCTTGGCAATTGTAACTGCATCTCCATAAGTTTGACTCCCGATTGTAGTGACATTGGCATTGAGTTGA
>NZ_JAUBRA010000031.1:0-53506 GCF_036701555.1 Microcoleus sp. Pol10D4 | reverse complement strand
GTTGTGCCGTCAATATTAGTCGTCAAACTCGCGGCATTGACTGTTTCATTAAATGCGGTTGTTCCTGTAGAGTTAGCTTTTAAATTGCCGATCGCATTTGTTGGATTCCCAACTGCACCATTGAATGTAACATTACCCGTACCCCCATTGACAGTTAAATCGCTGCTGCCGTTTACTGTATCAGTGAAAGTAATTCCGCTGCCGGAGAGAGTCGGATTCTTGGCAATTGTAACTGCATCTCCATAAGTTTGACTCCCGATTGTAGTGACATTGGCATTGAGTTGAGTTGTGCCGTCAATATTAGTCGTCAAACTCGCGGCATTGACTGTTTCATTAAATGCGGTTGTTCCTGTAGAGTTAGCAGTAATATTTCCTACTAATGCCTTGGTGTTGCCAACTGCACCGCTAAAGGTGATGTTTCCTGTGCCTGCACTAGCAGTGAGGTTATTGTTGCCATCTACTGGCCCATTTAAAATAATATTACCGCTACTGCCTGTATTGAGATTAACATTATTTCCAAGTAAAGTATTTCCGTTGATGGCAATGTTTGCGTTTGAGGTGCTGATGTCAGCATTTAGATTTGTTGTATTAGCAGATATGGTAATTGGAGCGTTATTGCTTCCCGTAAGGGGACTGTTAATTGTAATTGTACCTGGTGAGGTTTGCAGGGTAGTAGGAGGATTTAAGGTAATGGGGTCATTAACTAATATGTTACCACCGCTATTAGTTTGAATAGTAAATGAACCTAAGCTCGGTTGTATTAATCCTATTTGTGTTGGTGTTAAATTTAAGCCACTAGCGGGAATGTTGCCGATGACTATTGGCGCACTAGCTGTTAATGGTTGTAGGGTTAGATTGCCTGTTCCAGATACATTATTTGTCCAGTTAATTGCGTTACTTGTAAGCAGAACGTTATTGGTAATTGTCGCTGGGCCGTTCAGGTTGATGCTACTGGGTGCTGTTACGTTACCGGAAAGATTGGTATTTCCTGTAGTGGTTAAGCTAAGCAGGTTGGCAGTATTAAGAAAAGTGTTATTTCCTGTGCTAGTGATGGTTAGGTTTCCAAGGGGAATACTACCGATCGCGCCTGTAAAGGTGACGTTGCCTGCACCTGCATTTATGAATAAATTTTCAGTGTTTGCTGTAGTGCCGTTGAGGGTGCTATTAAAGGTAACGTTGCCGCTGGTAGTAGTTCCTGATGTTACTAGGGCAATATTTGGTTGAGTTAGTACAACAGGTGATTGAAGAGTAATATTACCAGCAGTTCCTGCGGCGGTTACGGTGTCGAGATAACCGTTAAGAATAGTATTTGCTGTACCAGAGTTTAGGGTGATGTTTCCTCCAGAACTTGCACCTGAAGAAGAAGAAGTTAGATTGCCAGTAGTAATGTTACCATTGAAGGTTCCGAGGGCGATCGCGCCGCCATTTCCTGAAGTTGAACCAGAAGTTAGCGATCCTCCAGCAACGTCGATCGCACCTGTTCCTCCCGTGACAGAAAGGGTAATGTTACCTCCTGTACCTGCTCCTGATGAGCGAGAATCCAGCGCACCACCGGTAATGTTACCACCAGCAGTTGAAAGTGCGATCGCGCCTCCATTTCCAGAAGTAGAAGTGGCATTCAGCCCTGTTCCAGCAGTTGTGTTGATCGCGCCTGTTACGCCGGTGACAGAAAGGGTGATATTTCCTCCTGTACCTTCACCTCCTGAAAGAGAACTCAGAGTACCAGTAGTAATATTACCCCCAGCAGTAGAGAGGGCGATCGCGCCTCCACTTCCTGTAGCTGAAGTGGAATCGAGAACTCCAGCACTGGTGTCAATCGCACCTGTAGCTCCAATAACAGAGAGGGTGATATTCCCTCCCGTACCTACACCTGATGAAGAGGAAGTTAGATTAGCAGTAGTAATGTTACCACCAGTAGTAGAGAGGGCAATCGCGCCTCCATTTCCTGAACCTAAGTTTGACAGCAGAAATCCACCACTGGTGTCAATATAACCTGTTCCTCCGGTGACAGAAAGAGTAATATTTCCTCCCGTACCTCCATTGATGGCAGGAGACTCCAGCAAGGGAGCAATAATGTTACCACCAGTCGTTAAGAGTGCGATCGCTCCTCCATTTCCAAAATCGGAAGCAGAATCCAAAAGTCCAGCACTGGTGTTAATAGAACCTGTTCCAGCGGTAACAGAGAGAGTGATATTCCCTCCCGTACCTCCAGTGATGCCAGGGGCATTAGAATATATATTCCCAGTGATAATGTTACCGCCAGTAGTTGAGAGGGCAATCGCGCCTCCATCTCCTGAACTGGATTGGGAAGACAGATTTCCAGCAGTGGTGTTAATGTTACCTATTCCGCCATTAACAGAAAAGGTGATATTCCCTCCCGTACCTGCTGCACCAAATGAACGGGAATCTATAGCATTAGTAGTAATGTTGCCACCAGTAGTGGAAAGGGCGATCGCACCCCCATTTCCTAAACTAGATTGGGAATCAAGAACTCCAGCACTGGTGTTGATGGAACCTGTACCTCCAGTAACAGAAAGGGTAATATTACCTCCATTACCTGTAAAAGGGCTGATAGAGGAACTCAGATTGCCAGTAGTAATGTTACCGCCAGAAGTTGAGAGGGCGATCGCTCCTGCACCGCCTGCATAAGAATCGGTGTTCAGGTCTCCAGCAGTGGTGTTAATGGAACCTGTTCCTCCAGTCACAGAAAGGGTAATATTACTTCCATAACTACCTGATGAAGCAGAACTAACATAGCCCGTGGAAATGTTACCACCACCAGTAGTTGAAATCGTGATCGCTCCTGAAGTCCCATCCCCTCCATCGGTATTGATCGCTCCTCCGGTTGTATCAATATTCCCATTGGAACTCGTAAGTGTAATCGCCCCACCAAAGGTGGTAATAGGCTGATTAACAAAGATGTCATTATTCGCTTGTGCAGTCAGTCCCACTCCCCCAGTTCCTATGTTAACAGGAGCGCTGAAAGTAATATTCCCTGTTGCTTGTAACATAACATTAGTAGCCGCACCATTAATCAGAGCCGCATCAATAGTATTAGCTCCAATGTCAGGATCGGCAAATTGATCGACATCAGTAAGAGCAGCAAACGACCCCGGTCCCGCGATAATTGTGATATCAGTAGGATCGAGTAATAATAGTCCCGCAGTGCCATTCGGAGCTAAAGTATTAACATTTCCCTGAAAGTCTAAAACATTATAACCAGAGACTTCGACAAATCCACCATTGCCAGAAAATGTACCGCCACGAGCGCTAATATTTCCATAGAAGCGAGTAACATCATCGGCCCAAACGATAACTCTACCGCCATTTCCCTTACTCACTCCATCCACATTAATCGTAGAATTATTACTTATAAAAGTACGGCTAGCATTAGGAACAGCACCCTTACCTTGATAGTCCCCACCAATTAATACAGTGCCACCACCATAAATACCTGAAGCGTTAATGTTTCCATTAATTACGCCTACTTTATATCCGAAAATATTAACGGTTCCTCCTGTCATTCCAGAGGTGTTAACGTTGCCAGAAATAATAGCCGTTCCTGCATCTCCGGGAATGATACTATTATTAGCCGTCAATACTACTTGACCCTGAGCATTCACTGTTAAACCTGCGGCACTTTCTACGCCTCCACCTGTTAATAACTGCGGCAAAGATTGCACTGGCTCTGTCCAGGTATTCGGCAATAACCCGGCATTATTAAGCGGCTGCAATTCTAAACTTAGTAAATGTCCTGCTTGGCTAATTCTAACTAAATTTTGACCGGGAACAGCATTAATTAAAATATTACCACTACCCGCCGAAAGTTGTCCGGTATTGACAACAGTACCGCCCATTAAAGTTAAATTAGAGCCTGTACTTACAGCTAAGTTACCTGCATTAATTATCGTTCCTGGTTGTAAACTTGTAAAAGCGAAAGTATTAGGAGTGCCTACTAAATTTACCCAATTATTATTTCCAATAGCACTAAACCACTGATTGTTCCCAAAACCTATCCCTGTCGCCGTAGTAGCATTAAAAGAACCAGGCACGTTCAGACTGGCATTCGGCCCGAAAATTATGCCAGCAGGATTCATCAAGAATAAATTGGAATTACCACCCGTAACTTGAATTAAGCCATTTATTAAAGAAGGATTACCCCCAGTAATCCTTCCCAAAATATTTTGAATATTGGGATTAGTCAGAAAGTTAGCCGTTTGAGCCTCGCTGAGGCCAAACTGAGTAAAACTGTGAAAAAGATTAGCCCCATCTCCGCTGAAAGACCCCCCGGAAATGTCGTAGCGGTTGCCGCTGGGAGTAACAACTGTGTTAGTGCCGTCCGCTGCGGGGGCGATGGGTTGCGCGTTTGCCGAACCCGCCGCTGCACTCAGCCAGCTAACAATGAATAACCATCCGAGCAAATGTAGTCTGTTGGCAGTCATTGTGTTTAAAGATTGTGCTTAAAGTGCGATCGTATTTATCTATCCTATTTTTACTCATAAAAATTCCTCATGTCAATAGGAGCAGTCTATTTTTGCTTGCCGAATAATTAGGACTGAAACAGGAAATGTATGTTTTTAATTACTATGATTTACGTAAAAACAGTTTTTTGACTAGGAGTCAGGCGCGGGAAATGAAACTTGGTTTCTTTTTTTGACCGAAAACATCCAGGATACAAGCCCCCGGATTCATTCCTTCGCAGACTCAGGACCCAGAAATAAAAAACCTGTATCCGATGAAACTTGCCCCCCGAATTTATCCGTGGGATCAAGGCTTCAATTCTAAAATCTAAAATCTAAAATCTAAAATCGATTGACTTTCACTGCTTTCCTGACCCAATTACCTTAAAAAACCGGGTTAATGCGTCCGGGACTGTTGGTGAAAATATAGCGCGGAATGCGAGGGTTAGGGGTTTAAAAAACTAGGAATTTGAGTCAAAAGTACGTAAGTACCGATCGCCTGTTATAAAGCTTGCTTAGAGTGGCAAAAAACTCGCTCAAATCCCTACTCGCGGTCGTCCCCACTTCTTTCTGCATCGGCCGAGCAGCTTGCAGCACGCTGCTTTCAGGAACAACGAACCGAACAGCCGACTTTCTCTCAAAAACTTTATATTTTATGGATAAACTTTACCAAAACTTTATAAAGCTCTAGTAAGATTTTTATATATTTTTGATGAAAGCCAATATTTGCAAGTCTTGCACTCATCTTGAGACTGTTACCGAAACGAAGTAAATGTAGTAGGTTGGAAGTCTAGGCAGGATGAAAATCTTGCTCTGACAGATTAAACTATGCGAGTCTGGTGTCAGTGAAAACTCTTAGAAGAAGCACTCATTTACTCCAAAACACCCTTAAGTGAGATCTGTATGTAGATTCACTGGTGTGGAGCCTCTTCTTTAGGTTTGACGATCGCCCTAAATATCGCAGGCTCGCGATCGTTTATTCGCGTCACGGCAACATGGCATTTAGGGCATTTTGGACCTTACTACCTAATAATACTGGAGGAATCAGGGTTATGACTACCTTAACGCTAGTCAAAAAAACATCTTTTACAGTCGCCAGCTTGGCAACCACAATGTTGCTCAGCATCTGCACGCCCGTCCGAGCTTTCATGTTTGGCACTGGCGGCATCCAGTTCGATCAAGATGCCGATATAAACTTTACCTTCGACCAATCTCACAGCCCTTACCAGTCCAGCTTGTGGGTGGCCCAAGCTCAATCAGGAAACAATGGCTACACCAACATCGCCAGACTGTTTTACGAGACTAAACCCTCAGATAACGGCTCTGCCAACAACTGGAAAGGAACCTTCGGCAACGCAGTCACCTCCGAAAACGGCTCCATCACCCAAAACTTCAGATTTTTGAAGGATCAAATTTATGCCCTGCTGCTGTGGAGCGACACCGGCAGTGGCAACCCTCTCGCGCAATACGTCTCGTCAAGCACCTTCATGAACAGCTCCCAATGGCGGGCCGCTGGCACCCAGTTCCGAAGAGATGAATGTCTGGTGGCGGGATGTCAGCTTGCTGTGTTTGGTGACATTAGCCTCGACTACAACTCCAGCGACTCATTTACAAACATCAACGGCGGTAAAGGCCCAGAGCAATTTTCATCCCTCACAATGGCCCAACTGGCTAATGGCACACAAATATCCTTCGACGATGCCAAACCAGGAACCGAGCTTGACTTCAAGGACTTCACCGTGTCGGCTAAGTTAGTCCCCGAACCAGTCCCCGAACCTGACCCCGAACCAGTCCCCGAACCAGTCCCCGAACCAGTCACAGTATTCGGGACTATCCTGGGGATCGGGGCTTTGGCTGCAGCTCGCAGGAAAAAAAAGCGAGGGCAGTAACCATAAAAATGACTCTTAACCAACCCCATACAAATCTAAATAGTGCGTCTGTTCAGTGGTAATCTGAGGAATAGCATTTCTAAATGTTAAGACTTTTTCCATAACGGGAAAAATAGCATCCTAACAAAGGCACTATTCATGGTATCCACCGCAACAAAAACGAACGTAGGCTACATCACCCAAATCATTGGGCCGGTTGTAGACGTAAAATTCCCAGGCGGCAAACTGCCCCAAATCTATAACGCTCTCACAATTTCCGGCAAAAACGAAGCAGGTCAAGACGTTGCCGTTACCTGCGAAGTTCAACAACTGCTCGGAGACAGCCAAGTGCGTGCAGTTTCCATGAGTACCACCGACGGCTTGGTGCGTGGCATGGAAGTAGTAGATACCGGGGAAGCAATCCAAGTTCCCGTCGGAATCCCAACTCTCGGCCGCATTTTTAACGTCATCGGTCAACCCGTAGACAACCTCGGCCCGGTCAATACTTCCGAAAGTATGCCCATCCACCGCAACCCGCCGGCTTTCACCGAACTGGAAACCAAGCCTTCGGTGTTTGAAACCGGGATCAAGGTGATTGACCTGCTGGCACCCTACCGTCGTGGCGGCAAAATCGGTTTGTTCGGCGGCGCAGGCGTCGGCAAAACCGTGATTATGATGGAACTCGTGAACAACATCGCCAAGGCTCACGGCGGCGTGTCCGTGTTCGGTGGTGTGGGCGAGCGCACCCGCGAAGGTAATGACCTCTACAAAGAAATGATCGAGTCGGGGGTTATTAACGAAGAAGACCGCAGCAAATCAAAAATTGCTTTGGTTTACGGTCAAATGAACGAGCCACCTGGTGCTCGGATGCGCGTGGGCCTGTCGGCTCTGGCGATGGCCGAATACTTCCGTGATGTCAGCAAGCAAGACGTGCTGCTGTTCATTGACAATATCTTCCGGTTCGTGCAAGCGGGCTCTGAGGTATCGGCTCTGTTGGGTCGGATGCCTTCGGCTGTGGGATATCAGCCGACTCTCGGTACAGACATGGGCGACTTGCAAGAACGGATTACTTCGACTACCGAAGGTTCCATTACTTCGGTTCAAGCTGTGTACGTACCTGCGGATGACTTGACTGACCCCGCACCGGCTACGACTTTTGCTCACTTGGACGCTACAACTGTGTTGTCTCGCGGTTTGGCTGCGAAAGGGATTTATCCTGCGGTTGACCCGCTGGATTCTACCTCTACGATGTTGCAAGTTAGCGTTGTCGGCGAAGAGCACTATGGTGTTGCTCGTCAGGTGCAGTCTACTCTGCAACGCTATAAGGAATTGCAAGACATTATTGCAATTTTGGGCTTGGATGAGCTGTCAGAAGATGACCGCTTGACCGTTTCTCGCGCTCGCAAAATTGAACGGTTCTTGTCTCAACCGTTCTTTGTGGCTGAAGTGTTCACTGGTTCCCCCGGCAAGTACGTCAAGCTGGCAGACACCATTAAGGGCTTCCAGATGATTTTGGCTGGTGAACTTGATGAGTTACCAGAACAAGCATTCTATTTGGTGGGCGACATTAGCGAGGCGATCGCCAAAGCTGAAAAAATGAAAGCTGACGCCAAGTAATTTTAGTCATTAGTCATTAGTCATTAGTCATTAGTCATTGGTCATTGGTCATTAGTTGTTAACAGTTAAAAGTTAACAGTTAACAACTAAGTGACTGATGATAGGCGACGACTGACTAATGACTAATTACTAATGACTGCTGACTGCTGACTGCTGACTAATGACTAATGACTAAGGACAATTTATGACATTAACTGTGCGCGTCGTGGCCCCAGACAAAACTGTTTGGGATTCTAATGCTGAAGAAGTAATTCTGCCGAGCACCACAGGCCAACTGGGTATCTTGAGCGGTCACGCTCCAATGTTGACAGCTTTGGATACCGGAGTGATGCGCGTCCGTCCCGGCAAGGAATGGGTGTCTATTGCTCTGATGGGCGGCTTTGCAGAAATCCAAGAAAACAAAGTTACTATTCTTGTCAACGGCGCTGAAAAAGGCGAAACCATTGATAAAGAAGCTGCTCGTACTGCTTACACCGAAGCAGAAGCTCGTTTGGACAAGGCTACTAGCGGCACTTTGCAAGAGCAAATTCAAGCCAAGCAAGCAATCAAACGCGCGAGAGCTCGTTTCCAAGCTGCAGGCGGCACGCTCTAGCTCTAAGGGTAAGGACATAGTGCTTTTGTAGTAGGGACACAACATTGTTGTGTCCCTACTGTTTTACTCGGTTGTGTCCCTAATGTTTTGCTAAACTCCCGCCTCGGACAATAGAGATTGCATTGTTTCCCAAGATAACCCCTGCTGAAGATAGCGGGGGTTATTTGGATTGTAGGGGCTCTCCACACGATCGACACTGACAATTTTTGCTTCCTCCGGCAAAACAGGAACCTCTGGATCGAAAGCGGTCGATCGTACCAAAGAGCTAGAAAAGCCTTTAAAAATAGCAATTTCATCAAATTCGCCGTCAATTTCGGCCTTGACGATTAAAACTTCGTGCGATCGTTTTACCGTGTATTGTTCCAAGCGGCGAGCAATAGAGTCAGCCATAGCAAATCTCACTTTCCTGAAATCTGCTATAATATAGCTTACTTTTGCGGCTAATTTCAGGGACAGCCCGCTAAAATTTTATTTTTAATTCGAGTTTTTTTTAACAGCAGGAAGTAAGCGGACATAATATAAATCCTGTAAAAAACATCTGCCAGAGTTTCATCCGGCAAAACCTACTTATCCGATATTTTATGAGCCACAGAAAGACTAGGTTTAAATTATCGTTTTCTAGTCAAAATTTTATTAAAAGGCATTTTCGTTGGGGATATACGCTGCTATTAACGCTCGTTTTTTGCTTGAGTTTAGCTGTGGCAAGTTGCAAATCACAAATAATAAATAACTCTACAGCAAAAACCCAAAATGCACCCTCAAACTTAACAAGAGTTGTAAGAATCGGACATCAACGTTTCGGAGCGCTGTTTTATCTCAAAGCTAAAAGCTCTTTGGAAACCCGTTTAGCAAAAATTGGGTGGTCTGTAGAATGGACAGAATTTGCTGCTGGGCCGCCAATTTTAGAAGCAATAGGAAAAGGAAAAATTGATCTGGGTTATGCAGGAGTTGCGCCGCCAATTTTTGCCCAATCAGACGGCTTACCTTTTGTTTATATTGCTAATGATTCCGCTTTACCTGGAAGCATTGGCATCATAGTTCCTCAAGATTCTCCAATTCGGACTCTAGCGGATCTCAAAGGCAAGAAAATAGCAGCCACTCAGAAAACCGCAGGTCACTATTTGTTAATTCGCGCCTTAACTCAAGGCGGCTTGCAGTTAAAAGATGCCCAATTCGTCGATTTGTCTCCACCAAAAGCTCAGGAAGCATTTGTGAGAGGCGAGGTTGATGCTTGGGCGATTTGGCAGCCGTTTCTAGCTCAGTTACAGGAAACTATCCCTGTTCATTTCTTGACTAACAGCGACGGGCTGATGAATGATAGAAACTTCTATTTGGCAAGTCGCTCTTTTGCTAGCGACTTTCCTAATATTGTTAAAATAGTGATGGGAGAAACGCGACAGATGGCTACTTGGATAACTAAGAATCCCGAGCCAGCAGCGGAATTTATCAGCGCTAGAACGGGGATGAAAATAACCACAGCTATCATGTTAACTAAAAGCCGCCGCTACGATGTGCTGCCAATTCAGGACAGGGCAGTTGAAGAACAGCAGCGGATTGCTGAAATTTTATTTCGGTTGGGACTGCTTCCCGATCGCATTTGGATTGAAGATGTTATTTGGAAACAAAAATTAGATCTATAAATTCCTAACTTAGGCAAAGGTAACAATAAATTAGTGATGGCTATTCCGCCAGTCTTAAAAGGTGCAATTTGGTGTATCCTATAGAGTGAGTTCAAACTGTTAACTGGCAGAATCAAATGTCATCAATTGCCAATCAACTGCGTTACGGTTTTGTCTCGATTGTTGTGGCAAGCGTATTGATGGCTGGAAGTACCTTAGCTTACCTCAGCTTTCGGGGACAAATAGAACAGACAAAACAGCTTCAGTACGAACGATCGCAAGCTGCTGCTGTCCAAATTAGCGCTTATCTAGATAGCTTGCAGCGCCAACTCAATTTTTTGTCAGAATTGCGCGGTTTAACAGAATTTAATGCTGAAACTCAGCGCAGCATTCTCGAAGGATTGGTCAACAGCAACAGCGCCTACGAAGTGGTCGGAATTTTTAACAGTAAAGGTCAAGTCGTACAGGCGATGTCGCCTTACGAATCATTCTCTATCTCTAGCTTGAGTTTAGCAGGAATTTCGGGAGAAACACCTGTATTTTGGGAGACATTTGGGCAAACTCAAAATTATGTTAGTCCAGTAGAGGTAGATCTAAAAACAGCAGTTAATGTTGTTAACTTAGCAGTGCCTGTTCGCGACAATAAAAATCAAATTGCTGGCGTATTATTTGCCAGAGTAAGTCTCAATTTTTTAACTCAAATTGCCTCCAGAACTAAAGTAGGAAAAACGGGATACAGCTACGTTCTCGACCATCGCTCGGTGCTGATTTCGGAAACAGGAAGCAAGATTAATCCATATTTACTGCAAGATTTGAGAGAGCGATCGTTTGTGCGAGAGTTATCCAAATTAGCTTTAGCTGCGGGGATTCAATCTCCGATTGTTTATCGAGGCTTGCGCGGGGAAGAAGTAATGGGCACGGGTGCGATCGTGCGGAGGGTTCAGTGGATGGTGGTTGTAGAGCTACCTACGGCGGAAGCTTACGCTCCGGTGCGTAAGCTGATATACGTCATGGGTGCAGTTACCCTCGCCAGCGCTCTCGTCGCCGTGGGCTTGGGAGTGGCTTTTGCTCGATCGATTACACATCCTTTGGAATCCCTAACATCTGCTGCTACTAAAATGAGTAGCGGAATGTTTGAAAATCGGGTAAATATTGCGGCATCAAACGAACTCGGAAAATTAGCTAATGCTTTCAACAGCATGGCCAGTCAATTAGAAGTATCTTTCACAAGATTAGAGCATCAAAATGCCCAATTGCAGCGACTTGACAAACTCAAAGATGAATTTTTAGCCAACACTTCTCACGAACTCCGCACCCCGCTTAACGGCATTATCGGTTTAACTGAATCTTTGATCGACGGTGCTACAGGACAATTGCCAGAACAGACTATTTCCAATCTAGAAATTATTGCATCTAGCGGCAGAAGACTGTCCAATCTCATCAACGACATTCTGGATTTCTCGAAGCTGAGACACAAAAATATTGAACTGCAAATCAAGCCTGTCGGCATCCGAGAAATTGTCGATATTGTGGTAACTCTTTCTCAACCTCTAATTGGTACAAAAAATTTGCAGTTGATTAATTCAGTCAGTCCCGACATCCCCCTCGTAGATGCAGATGAAAATCGCGTACAACAAGTTCTTTATAACTTAATCGGAAATGCGATTAAATTTACCGAAAGCGGCAGAGTTGAAATTTCCGCGAATGCGATTAGCTTGGAATCCCCGCAGCTAGGCGACAAAGAAAGTTCAGTAACAAGCCAGCTTCAATCTTTAATTCTCAGGTCAAAACTGCAAATTACGGTATCCGATACTGGTATTGGGATTGCTGAAGATAAATTAGAAAAAATTTTTAAATCTTTTGAACAAGCAGACGGTTCCACTGCTAGAGAATATGGAGGAACAGGGTTAGGTTTGGCAGTTACAAAGAAGTTAGTCGAGCTACACGGTGGCGAAATTCAGGTATCTTCAAAAGTAGGTATTGGTTCGCAGTTTACCTTTAGTTTGCCAGTATCTCAAAATCAGTATGTTGACTGCAAGCATTTTCCAGCAACGGTTAGACCATCTTTAGTTTCAAGAACCAACGATCGCAAGTTAATAACTAATGCAACTGTCGCACAAATTTTTAATAACAACAGTTTAATCGATGAGAAAGAAAGCCAAGAAAACAGTGGGCTGAAAATCTTGATTGTAGATGACGAACCTGTGAATATTCAGGTATTGGCTAACAATTTACTTCTGGAAAAATATACGCTCGCCAAAGCTAGCAGCGGTAGAGAAGCTTTAGCCCTTCTAGACAGAGGCTACAAGCCGGATCTAATTTTGCTAGATCTGATGATGCCGCGGATGACTGGTTACGAAGTTTGCGAGAAAATCCGGGAGAAATTCACCGCTATAGAAGTGCCAATTGTGATGCTAACCGCCAAAAATCAAGTATCTGACTTAGTGCAAGGTTTCAATGCAGGAGCCAATGATTTTTTAACTAAACCCTTTGTCAAAAATGAATTGCTAACCAGAATCAAAACTCACATACGTCTGGCAAAAATCAATGCAGCTTACGGTAGATTTGTCCCCCATGACTTTTTGCGCTTTTTGGGACACGAAAGTATTGTTGATGTCCGACTAGGCGATCAAATTCAGAAAGAAATGACAGTTTTATTTTCTGACATTCGCTCCTTTACGACTATCTCAGAAGGGATGACTCCCCAAGAAAACTTTAGTTTTCTTAACAGCTACCTCAGCCAAGTAAGTCCGGTGATTCGTGCTCACCAAGGTTTCATCGATAAATATATTGGCGATGCGATTATGGCACTATTTCCTGAGTCTGCAGATGATGCTGTTCGCGCGGCGGTGGAAATGCAAAAACAAGTTATGGTTTACAACCACCAACGACAACTCAGCAATTACCCAGCGATTACGATCGGCATCGGCTTGCACGCAGGTACTTTAATGTTGGGTACGATTGGGGAGCAAGAACGGATGGAAAGTACAGTGATTGCTGATGCGGTGAATCTCGCGTCTCGTTTGGAAGGATTGACGAAGGTTTACGGGGCGGGAATTCTAGTTAGTGACTCAATTTTAGACCGTTTGGGCGATCGAGAAAAATATATGTGCCGATTTGTCGATCGAGTCACAGTAAAAGGCAAAAAATCAGCCGTGTCGGTGTTTGAAATTTATGATGCAGAAACAGAACAAAGCGTTCACCTAAAACAGGGAACTGCTGCTGAATTTCAAAAAGGTCTGGAGCTTTATTTCGAGAAAAACTTTACTGAAGCGCAAAAATCATTCAGTAAGATTTGCGGAAAAAATCCTCAAGATAAGTTAGCAGCAATTTACTGCCAGCGCTCTCTAAAGAATGGAATGTATGGAGTGCCTGAAGGATGGTCGGGGATAGAAGCTTTGGATGAAAAGTAGTACAAGTAACTTCTATTATGAAAAGTAGTGATACAGATATATTGTATGTGAACATCGGTTGGGACAGGGCAATGCCTTGTCCGGCGCGGGGAGTAGGACAAGGAAATGGCCTATCCCTACAGTTCGCTTTGACTTTTAATAATTTGGTATAAGATTAAGCATTGTAGACACGGTATCAGGTCTTCCTTGCGTAAGTTGTGTTTAAGTACAAAATAGTTTATAATACTTACCATCGGTAAGCTTTCGCTCCAAGTATTAACTCGGTTTTTCAACCTAAATTAATGTTATGTCCACTCTTTCTCTCAAGCGCTTGGTGGCAAAACTTTCAGGAAAAGCAACGCTCCAAACTGTACTCATAGTTCCGTTTGTCTTGCAAGTATTTGCAGCGGTGGGTATTGTGGGATATTTATCATTTAGGAACTCTCAAAGAGCAGTAAATGACCTTGCCGATCAGTTGATGAGCGAGGTGAGCAATCGCATCGAGCAAAATTTGAGAACTTATTTGCAAACTCCGCACCAAATCAATCAAAGCAAGTTGGATGCAGTGAAACTGGGTTTTGTGAACATGAAAGACTTGTCAGCTTGGGAAAAGTATCTGTGGCGGCAAGTGCAATTGTATCCCTATATCAATTTTACGTCGATCGCTAATCAAGATGGAGAATATCGCACTGGCGAAAAGATGTCGAACGGCACTTTATTGATTAACGCATCGGGCCCGTCTACAAATTTTGATTTTTATTCTTACAATACTAATGATACGGGCGATCGCACGACAGTAGCAGCCTCTGTCAAAAACTTTGATATCCGACAGCACCCTTCCTACTCCTATGCAGCTCTAGCAATCAAACCAACTTGGAGTTCAGTTTATATATCCTTCCTAGAACCTACATTAATCATCAGCGCCCTGCAACCAATTTACAACAGCCAGAAACAGCTAGAAGGAGTATTAATTGCTGCTTTGCGTCTCGACAGTATCGGTCACTTTTTAAACAGCCTCAAAATAGGCAAATCCGGTCAAACTTTTATTATCGAAAGAAACGGCACGCTGCTGGCAACTTCCACAGCCGAACAACCTTTCCGCACCCAAAACGGTAAAAAAGAACTTTTTAAAGTTACAGAAAGCAGCGATCCAGTAACGCAAACTACAGCTAAATATTTAGAAAGTCACTTTCAAAAGTTGCAGGAAATTACAAAAACGCAGCAAATAAAGGTTGACATAAACGGTCAGCATAAATTTTTAAAAGTCCTGCCCTTCCAAGACGGCAAAGGTTTAGATTGGCTGATTGTTGTCGTCGTTCCCGAAGCCGACTTTATGCAACAAATCCATGCAGGCAACCGAACTACAGTATTGCTATGTCTGGCAGCTTTGGGCATGGCAACTGTTCTAGGAATTCTCACTTCTCGCTGGATTATCCAACCTATTTTAAAATTAAAAAATGCAGCAATAGCTTTGTCTGAAGGACAATTTGACAAAACTGTAAAGCTCGATCGCTCCGATGAGTTGGGCGTACTTGCCGCTGCTTTTAACAGCATGGCACAACAACTGCAAGCATCTTTTACTGCCTTAGAAACTAAAAATACCGAATTGCAGCGACTCGATAAACTGAAAGACGAATTCTTAGCCAATACTTCCCACGAACTCCGCACTCCCCTTAACGGCATTATTGGTATTGCAGAATCTTTAATAGACGGTGCTACCGGACAACTGCCAGAACCAACAAATTTTAACTTAGCTTTGATTTCATCATCGGGCACAAGATTGTCTTCTTTGATTAACGATCTTCTGGACTTTTCTCAGCTCAAACATAAAACGATAGAACTGCAAATTAAGTCCGTCGGTATTCGAGAAATAGTCTCTGTAATTCTCACTTTGTCTCAGCCATTAGTAGGCAAAAAAAACTTGCAGTTGATTAACTCAGTCGCTCCTGAATTGCCGCCAATAGCAGCCGACGAGAATCGCTTGCAGCAAATACTTTACAACTTAATCGGCAATGCGATTAAGTTTACCGAAAGTGGCCGAGTAGAAATTTCCGCAGAATTGGTAACGGGCAAGGCACAATCACCCCTTGATTCCCAAATAGCCATTACTGTATCCGACACGGGTATTGGCATCCCCGAAGATAAATTAGAGCGAATTTTTGAATCCTTTGAACAAGCTGACGGTTCCACTGCTAGAGAATATGGTGGCACGGGTTTAGGGTTAACTGTTGCCAAGCAATTAGTGGAATTGCACGGAGGTAAAATTTCGGTATCTTCAACTGTAGGCGTAGGTTCCCAATTCACCTTTACTTTGCCCGTATCTGAGAGTCAGCAGGAATTTAGCAGCACACAGCCGCATTTAACTGAGGGATCTCGCATTTTAATCGCTCCTGAATTAGGCCGCCAATCATCTATAATAAATTCTCAGGTATCAGACAATAGCGACTTGCTAGAAAGTGAAAAATTAAAAATTTTGGTAGTTGATGATGAGCCGATTAATATTCATGTCATCATCAACAGTCTTTCTCTAGCCAACTACGAGATTACTCAAGCGAGCAACGGCTTAGAAGCTTTAAATCTTATTGAATCAGGATTTAAGCCTGACTTAATTTTACTCGATGTAATGATGCCGCAGATGACAGGTTATGAAGTATGTCGAGAAGTCCGTAAAAAATACTCGCCTTTAGAAATGCCGATTCTGATGCTGACGGCCAAAAATCTAACTACCGACTTGGTAGAAGCTTTTAACTTAGAAGCAAATGATTATGTAACTAAACCTTTTATCAAAAAGGAATTGTTGGCGAGAATTAACACGCAAATTCGCCTAGCAAAACTGAATGCAGCCTACGGTAGGTTTGTGCCGCATGATTTTCTAAACTTGCTGGAAAAGCCGAGTATTATTGAAGTAAAATTAGGCGAACATCAGGAAAGAAATATGACAGTGCTGTTTGCTGATATTCGCTCGTTTACGGCGCTTTCGGAAAATATGACACCGGATGAAAATTTTGCATTTATTAATAATTACTTGGGAAGGGTTAGCCCTGCTATCAGGAAAAATAACGGGTTTATTGATAAATACATTGGGGATGCAGTCATGGCACTATTTTCTACATCTCCATCTGATGGCGTGCGAGCAGCAATTGATATGCAAAAAGAAGTGAATATCTACAACCAGCAGCGAGAAAACAATGGCTTGTTTCCGATCGCGATCGGCATCGGTTTACACGCGGGCAATTTGATGTTGGGTACAATTGGCGAGCGAGAACGAATGGAAAGTACCGTGATTGCTGATGCGGTGAATCTCGCGTCTCGTTTGGAAGGATTGACTAAGGTTTACGGATCGGGAATTCTAGTTAGCGGTGCAATTATCGATCGCCTCGACGATCCAGAAAAATATAAGTACAGATTTGTCGATCGAGTAACGGTGAAAGGAAAGACAAATGCTGTGTCGGTGTTTGAAATTTACGACACAGAAACAGAGGAAAGCATTGTACTTAAGCAGCAAACTGCGGAGGTTTTTCAAGAAGCTCTCAATTTTTACTACGAGCAAAAATTTGTTGCAGCCCAAAAAGTATTTCAAAACATTTTACAAATCAATCCAGACGATCGGGTAGCAATGCTGTATTTCAAACGAGCTCGCAAGTATCGAATGTACGGAGCCCCGGAGGGGTGGTGTGGGGTGGAAACTTCGACAGAAAAATAGGGCGCACACTGCACGCCCTACTCTTTTTAACAGATGGTTGCACAAACTTTAAAATATAGTTGTACAAACACCCAATTTATTCCAAGTTTTAGGGCCGACAATGCCATCAGCAACGATTTGTTGTTGCTTTTGAAAATTGATGACTGCTTGTTGGGTTTTCGTGCCGAATCCTCCATCAGTATTTAAAGAAAATCCGCTGGCATTCAAGAGTCGCTGAAGGTAGCGAACGTCCTCATTTTGGGTGACGCCATCGTTGCGTTTGAGTAGGGGAAAATAACGGCAGGAAGGTAATTCAGTGCGAATTGCGTTTGTGGTTTGCATGGTTTGATTCTCCATTGGTTGTTTGCAAGTTATTTAAAAGCAGAGAAGTGCGGAAATGATGTTAATAAGTCCTGGATACACTCTTGACGGGCAGAAGCGGGGTTTCGGCTTCGCTCAACACCAGCTTTTTTAGCGTTTCTGGGGGCTGAAACGAAGTATTGTTGTGAAAAAACCCAGTTTCTTGCTAGCCGTGCGCCTAGGATTAGTTAACTTGGATTTAACATCCGGGTTCACCTGTATAACAAGCGCCTAATAGACTCCAAGTTTGAGGGCCGACAATGCCATCAACAGCAATCTTATTGTCCTTTTGAAATTTGATGACTGCTTGTTCGGTTTTTGGGCCGAAGAATCCATCAGTTCCGACGGGATACCCCTTTTTAACTAAGGATTGTTGGAGATAGCGCACGTTTTGATTGGCAGTGGTACTATTATTTCGTTGCAGTGTGGGCAGTGAAGAGCAAAGAGGCAATTGAGCGTAAATAGGATTTGTGGTTTGCATGGTTTGATTGGGGATTAGTGGTTTGCAAGTCGTTTGAACTTGCTATTCCCCAGTTGTAGCTGTGGGGGGAAGTGCTTTAACAGTCGCTTTTTATAGTGACGCTTATTTGGGGTAGCTCAGATGAGTGACAGCCAGCTATCAAATCCCTTTTGTATAAAATAATTGTCAAAGGCAAACAGCAGCGAATTTCCATTTTTTATCAACTTTTAGCATCTTTGCCACCAGCCCCACGCCATAGGTAAGTCGGCGCCAAAAAACGCCCCTATCTAAACGAGGGCAAAGTCTCCAAATGCTCTCTACTGGTTAACTTAAACCTGTTTACATAGTGTTATATTATGTGCTTGAATCTTGCCTACCTACTTACCTGTACGGCTGTTGGTGTCGGGATGGATAGGCAGATTGATCTAGGTTGGCGAGCAATCAATCGTGTCACGGTGTAATCTATCTACTCTTATATAAGCTGAGTAATAGTTTTTTTTATAAAGGAGGGAAAAATACAGTATTTAAAGCTAGTTAACCATGTGAACGAAAAGGGCGATCTAGAAAATTGGTCTGGGGTTGCGACCTTAACTTAGAAGTGATATCGTAGTATCGGTAAATAGTAGATTTCCGGCTGTCAAACAACTTGAGAATTGAATCAATGACAATTTCTGTAACTATCGGGTTAAAGCCGGAAATAAAGTCGTCGGCGTTTAGATTTTCTCGAAAAAAGTCCTTAGCTCGATCGCACTGATAGCGCATTTCGTCAAAGCCAACAATTTTCACCACAAATGTTGTCAGGGGCGAACTCTCTAAATCGGTATTAGAAGTGCTTTTAGCCCGCCCATTTTCTAATAAATTCAATACTTCCGCTTCTAAACTAATTTTAGGTTTATAAGGTTTCTCTATTTCGGGAAAAAAGCTTTCCAGCCGCACGCAGTTAGCAGCTTGAGCCGGAATTCCTCCCATCATCATCGCCAGAGAAACCTCAATCCCCAAATCCGAAGAAAGAGCTTCTAGCAAGGCTAGGGCAGACAGTTTGCACCCCAAATAAAGCTTCGCAATTTCGAGATTGTACTTAGCAGTAGTTTCCCAGCGTTGATATGTGCGATCGTCTGGATATCCCTCAAACTGCCGGAAAATCATCTCTGGCTTGAGATTATTCATAAAACCTTCCATCTTCAGCAAAGCAACTCGGTAGTCGCGAATCGTGTAAAAACCACAGCAGATGAGATTGTGATTGGTTTCCGGCAGTAAATTCCAGGTATTTGCCAAAAAATGGGCTGAACTATGGTGAGCAAAACTCATAACATCCCGGTTAGAGATTCGCACAGCTTTTTTGACCGTTTCCCGCATTTCCTCCTCAGTCAAACTGAGGTTAAATAAGCCATTAATTGCTTGCAAGCGGTTATAGAGGCGCTGGCTTACCGTTACTCCAGAATCGGCGGTGCGAAACGGAATTGTTGCTTCAATGCAGCCTGCAATTTGAAGCAATTGCTCGCGTTTTAGAAATGGTTCTAGAGCTTTTGCTGCTACGACTGCGCTGAGAAATTCGTTTTGTCCAGCGAAAGGATTGAGGACTTCGCCCGGTACAAAATTGAATACCAGCATTACCATCTCGAAGGTAGCATCCGCAGGCAGTTCAGATTTATCCCGAATTTGTAGTTGTTTGTTAACCTCTTTGGCAACAGGAGTGATGTAGTAGCTGACGTTAAAGTTAATGCTGCGATCGACTTGCACGTAGACGGTATCGTGAAATAAAGCTGCCAAAACCTCGATCGCGTCTTCCTTTCCCCCCACATCAAAAATATGTTCGGGAGTGTGAAAAAACCGCCAGGGCCCCATCATCGGCTGAACGATCAGTTCGGCAATCCGAGCGAGTTCACTTGGTTCGACTGTTGCTTCAAGGCGATCGATCGCCCAAATCAGCCTTTCTAAGCACTGTAAGTAGGCTTGTTTGCTATCCATCACAGTCTTTCCCAATAACATTACTGTCAGTCGATTTTAGATTTTAGATTTTAGATTTTAGATTTACTCCACAGATGAATCTGGAAGATTGAACCTTAGTCTAAAATTTTTAGATCTCCACGACAGGAGTCGGCGGCTTGTATCCGTTTTTGGGCGTCACGTCAGCTACTCTGGTGTTAGTTCGATTCTTTCGTATATACGCCCCGGTTTTTTTGACTGGGATTTTTGAGTTTTTTGTTGAAGAGTTTAGCTGCAATTTAGGAGGAAAATACTAACTTAAACCGAACTTAATTTCCGGTTGCTGACCTCCCCTGTTTTCCTAGTCGAATAAGCACAAAGTATGACAAGTAAATTACATAGATTACTAAACCTATCAGACCCAACCATCCCAAAAATTGAGGGGTTGCCGTAGGGTGAAACATTTGTTTATAGAGCCAAGGTGGGTCTAACCAAATGCGGCAAAAAGGTTCGTCAATTACCTGGATTTGAGATTTAAAAGCACAGCTTAAGAAGGGAAGTTGAGCTAGAGCGCCCAAACCGCTGTAAACAGTAATCGCCCACCGCCAAGCTGTAAAAGCCAGTTTCAGGGGCGACTGCGGTCGATCGGCAATTTCTTCGTTTAAATCCTCCCAGAACCACAGACTAGCAGGAATTAAGGTCCTCCCAATCACCGACGATACAAAGCTTACAGGCAGCGCAGCCATCATCAGGTAAAGTGTAATTGCCAGCAAACTCGCCACCCGCCAATAAATAATCGACAAACGGACGATCGCCTCAGCTTTTGCCACAACAGCCCAAATCAGCACTACCAGCGGGATCGAAATTGTTAATAACACAGACAACCGGTAATCCATCCAGACTAGCGGTTGAAACCAAGGCCCGGTGGCTGCCAATAAAAGACTCAACATCTTTGGGAAAATATACTCACTTATTTGTCACAAATTTTACTACAAAAATGCTAAAAAATCAGCAACCAGAACATGGTCTTAATGTTTTAGTTACTGCTACCTTTTCTAAGGTACTTGGCGCGCTTTGAAGGGTACTTGAGAGGCGATAGACTGCAATACGCTTGAGTTAAAAGTGTTTATTCTTGAGATATCTCCTTCCCATCCTCGCCCCTTTTGGGGGACGCAAGAGCAAATTTTTGTCCCCCTTCGGGGGCGAGGGGGAAGCTGGCGGACTTAAACCGTATTGGGATAGAGGGCAAATCTCACCATTATTTCAAGGCTCAACCCCTAAAATAAAATGCTCCCGCGCCAAAAGTTAGATTTCGGCGCGGGAGGGAAGGCATAGAGCTAAATGGCTCGTTTATTCCTCGTAGATGCGGCACTCAGCAGCGTCAGGATTGTCGTCGCAAAATTTTTCAAAGGAATTCTTAGGTTTTACTTGCTTTTGGTGGGAAGCTTCTGCTTGCAGTTCTTCAACTGCGTCCCACGCCGCCGCGCATTCCCCGGAAGTGGCGCCCTTGGCGTCACAGACGGTACGAGCGCTTTCTAGTTCTTCTTCAATTTTTTCTTGGATGTTGCCTGCAGGTGTTGTTGTCATAAAACTTGTTGGTAGGAAAGTGTAGGAGAATATGGTTGTCCCCGACCTATTTCTAGGTAATGTTAGCACGCGCCTTTGTTTAGTGAGCTTGTTCGGCTAACGGCACGTCCTTAACCCAAATTAAAGATGTTTAACCGTTAACGACAGAGCAAGGGACTAGCTAAGCAGCCACTTGGTGTCATAACTCAAAAAACGTAGACTTCTAAAGTCTTAGGCGGGTCAACAGTGGTTTAAGTCTTAGGCTCGAAGCGAGCGTGTCTTTAGACCTGGGTCGTTGACCTTATTAAGTAAGAAAGGTTTTCTTTTTGGATGTTAGTTTGGGTTGGATGGGCAGTTTCTGTCTGGCGACCCCAGCTAATAATAGCTTGAGATGCGCTGCTGTTGCAGCAGCCCAGAGAAAAACCATCCATAACTGCGATCGCAGCAGCCGTATCTACTTCCTGCTTTACTCTACCCCGTCGGCGGGGGAAGAGTCCACAGGCATCAATGTAGGTCGAGCTGACCTTACTTTTGATGAAAACATTACACCAGGTTAGTGTGTCAAACTGTATTGAGCTTTATCTTTTAAGATTTAGCTGAATACGGCATTTAACACTCAACAGATTAATGGGACACTCATGTTAACTTATGTTAACACAAGAACGGCAATCGATGGGGAATCGATCGCCCAAGAATACCGTCCCCCCAGCGGCCAGTTCCGGTTAGCCTAATGTATAGAGATAGTTTTATAGAGAAGTTTGGCTTATGTACACCGAAAACCAAATGCAATGGGTCAGCGCTTTATCAACCCGTCCCTCTTTGGAATCCGCCCTCAAAGAAGTTATAGAACAAGCCGATCGCGACCTAGAAGGCCCGGCTGATTTAGCCCTGATATTTATCTCGTCTGCCTTTGCCAGCGAGTATTCTCGGCTGATGCCTTTACTCCGAGAACTGCTGCCAGTACCCGCTATCCTTGGCTGCGGCGGGGGAGGAGTCATCGGCAGGAACCGGGGCGGCCTCACCGAAGAAGTCGAGGGATCTCCCGCAGTCAGCCTGAGTCTGGCGCGCTTGCCGGGAGTGAATGTCAGAACTTTTCACGTCGGTGCAGAAGAACTGCCGGACTTAGATAGTCCCCCGGATACTTGGGTGGATCTCTTGGGCGTGCCTGCCCAAGAAGAACCGCAGTTTATCATCTTGGCCGACCCCTTTTCCGCAAAAATTAACGATTTGCTGCAAGGGCTAGATTATGCCTATCCGGGTGCGGCGAAGGTAGGGGGGCTCGCCGGCGGGGACGGTGCGGGCAGGGGCCCGGCGCTGTTTTGCGACTATCAGCTTTACCGAGAAGGGACGGTTGGGGTAGCTTTGAGCGGCAATATAGTTTTGGAAACGATCGTAGCTCAAGGCTGCAGGCTGATCGGGCATCCTTATCGGGTGACGGAAGGAGAGCGGAATATTTTGCTGAAACTCGAAGAACAAACCGACGATAGCGGCAGCGGGGGCATCGAGCGATCGCCCTTAGAGGCTCTGCGAGAGTTAGTTCAAACTTTGAGCGAAGAAGACCGAGAATTAGCGCAGCACTCGTTATTTGTAGGCTTAGTCAGCGATGAATTCAAGCTGACATTAGAGCCGGGAGATTTTTTAATCCGCAATCTGTTGGGAGTAGATCCGAAAGTGGGAGCAATTGCGATCGGCGATCGAGTCCGTCCCGGACAGCGCATCCAATTTCACCTGCGGGACGCGCGCACCTCCGCAGAAGACCTAGAAATGCTGCTCGATCGCTATCAGCGGGCCGCCGAGTACAGTGGTACATCCAGCGCCGGAGCCTTGATGTTCTCTTGTCTGGGGCGCGGTGAAGGGCTTTACGGCGAATCGAACTTTGACTCCCGACTGTTTGGCCGATACCTCAAAAACATCCCTCTGAGTGGCTTTTTCTGCAATGGCGAAATCGGCCCCGTCGGCGGTAGCACATTTCTGCACGGCTACACCTCCGTATTCGGGATTTGCCGCCAAAATTCATAATTTGTGAACTGATGAGTGTTAAATGTTGACTGATAACTGATGAGTGTTAACTGTTCACTAAAATCTAAAATCTAAAATCTAAAATCTAAAATCGATCGACTGATGACCAATAAATAAAAGCGGCAGTCGCCTGCCGCTTTTAGCTGTAACTCGATGTCTGGAAACCTTAGAAACTAAAGGTAGTACGCAGGAGTCCGACCCAGATATCGTCGTTGTTGTTGTTGTGTTCGGGATTCAGAATCACGTAAACGCCCGGTGTCACCGAAATAAAGTCATTGACTTGGAAGCGATAGAAACCTTCTAAGTGATAAGAGGTGTCGCGGTTTCTGGCGACATCACTCTCAGTAACTTTTGGCGGTACACCGAAGACAAAACCGAGGAGGTTGCCTTGCCGGCCAAAATCTGCCAGGGCCAAAGTGATAGCACCATTCTGGATCGTCGCGTCATTGCCGCCCCCCCGCAGTTGTTCAGCCTTCGTATAACCGTACCAGCCACCAAGCTGAAAGCGGCGGCTGGGTTTGAAGTTAACTTGCACGCCATAGTTATCTGCTTGAGTGGTTGCTTGACCGAAGGGCCGGTTAGCCAAGGCACTGCCCGTACCGCCCATGATGCCAACATCGCCTGCGCGATTGTATTTGTGGGTGTAAGTGAAGGCCAAATCAAACGGTTTGCTAAAAAAGCCGATCTGACCCAGAGCGCTGAAAGAACCGTCGGCAACGCCCCTGCCGTTTGCGGGGTCGGGAGCATCGCCGTCGGAGGCAAGATAGCCCCCAGTAGCTCGGAGGGGGCCCAAGTTGAAAGTCAAACTTGCGCCAGCTCCCTGCGGCCCGCGGAATACGGCCGGGTTGCGAACTCCAAATCTGGAAATTGAACCAGTACCCGTAGAGTTAAAGGGTGTTACCGTGTCTGCAATTTCATCCAGGTCAAGTCCTTTAGGACCGACAAAGACTGTAGCCGGACCGACCGGGAAACGATAGTACAGTTCGTCTAGTGTGAATTCGCTGCTATCACCCCCATCAAAGGCTAGGCGAGCCATGTTAGTACCCGTAGCGGTTGATGCTCCGTAGTTGGCGACGTTACCCGCTTGCAACCGGGTTCTGAGCAAGTCTCGACCGGTAAAGCTTGTCAATAAGTTCAAGCGCACCCGGTAGCCGAAGTTGGTGACAGTGTCGTCGTCCTCAAGGCTGATACCATCTCCGCTGAAGGTGTCGCTGACGGCAAAAACGGCTTCTCCATTCAACTTGGTGGTGGTGGAGAACTGGTTGGCTTCGAGTTCTGCGGTGCGAGCTTCTAGGCCGTCTACTCGTCCGCGCAGGGTAGCGAGTTCGGCTGCAAATTCTTCTTGCAGGCGTTGCAGGATGGCTAAGTCGTCTCGGGTAACCAAGTTACCTGTTGACCCAATTAGCTGGGTTATGTTGTCTAAGCAAGCGTTGACGCCGGCTGCAAATTCGTAGCGAGTCAGGGCGCGGTTGCCGCGGTAGGTGCCGTCGGGATAACCTACGATACAACTGTAGCGTTCGACTAGGGATTGCAGGGCTTGGAATGCCCAATCTGTCGGGCGCACGTCGGAGAGCTGAGTGACTGATGTCACCTGGGACATGGTTCCCGACGGTTGGGCAGGCAGTGCTTGGGGAGCAACAGGGACGATGGGGCCGCCCATTCCGGGGGCTGGTGTCTGAGCAATTTCTACCTTAGTAGCTGGGGTAGTAGCTGGGGTGCTGGCGACTGCTGGCACTTCAATTTTCCCAGGGGCGTCTGTCTGGCTGATTTGCTCTGCCAAGTCTGATGCTTGGGGCGAGGATTCGGCTGTGCCTGCTGCTGCTAGGGGTTCAGTCGCTGCTGCTGCGCTGGTCGGAGCAATTGGGGCTGCTAGCTCGATGTCGCTCCCTGTTGTTTGCAGTGTTGTTTGCAGTGCTGCTTCGCTGGTTTCTGGTTCGATTGAGGCTAGTTTTTCAGCGTCTGCTTCGTTAACGACCGGGGTTTGGGCCGCTTCGACGCTGCTGTTTAAAGCCAGGTTTTCTGGGGCAGCAGGGGCTGCTGCAACTGGTTCTGCAACTATTTCTCCAACTATTTCTGCAATTTTTGACTCAGATGACTGAGCTGTAGCTAGCTGGTTGGCTTCAGCGGTTGCGGTCACTTCTGCGGCGATCGCAGTGGCACTCATGACTGATGATAGCCCCAGAATTGCCGGGGATACTAGCAGTAAATTCCAAAAAGTTCTGTTCATTTTCCTCACACCTTCACACTCTATTCAACTCGACGAGCAGCAATTCCCAACTGCTAATTTTTGTGGTTGCTTGCCTGTTGACAATAACTGCCCAAATAGAACCTATCCATAACTGTTGATTCACTGTTGATTCACAGTAGGCGTGTCTACTTCTGCTTGAACGTAGGGGGCTGAGCCCTTATACCGCCCCGGCATCAATTCAGGTCAAGCCCACATTACCTTACGGTTGATTATACCATCACCTGCTAATTTCATCTCTCGATCGCCCGACTTGCTTGAGTTGCTTTGCGGGCGATCGACAACTGGTTCTACGGGTTCGACCACAATCTGCCTCTAACTGACAACTGCCCAGAGTCCTGCGTTACGCCAGACTTAACAGACAGTTATAGGTAGGATTGTGGCTGCTTGTCGCATCCCTTATACAGCTTTATATCCTATAATGTCAAGGTTTTTAACCTAACTTTAAACCTCGCGACCCGGCAGGGGCTATTTTCCCGCCATGAGTGGGAAACTGAGAGCTAAAGGCTGGTAGATTTACCCGATCCAAACCAAAGTTCAGGCTTGACCAATTTTGGTTTTTTGATGCCCGCTGCCGTCTGGACTTGCCAGGGCGATCGCCATTTTTGAGACGGGTCATCGGCGGATTCAATTTCCCGCTACTTTAACACAATTTTTTTGCGGTCTGGCAGCAGCAGCCGACTGAATCTCTGTTAGCTGAAATTATAGTTTTGTGGCCTCGTTGTCTTGCGTTTGACAACCAGTTATTTTTTTGGCACAGCCTCGGGATCTCAAAGCACATTTTCTCTGTGATTTATGCCACTGCCAAAGTATCCATTGATTCTCCGGCCCTCCTGGACGCATCAACCGGGTTTTAGGAACGCAAATACTTGCTTTTGGGCGATCGCTCGAAGTTAAAAAACCGAGTTTATGAGAGTAAGGAGTGCATCCAAGACGGTTTTAATGTGCTAAGAACACAAGTAAATGCTGCAAATTATGGGAGGGCGATCGAACAACCTGTAGATTGGGCAATGCACTCGCTCTTATATGCTATGTTACATTGAGGCGTACCATCTATCTTTTTTTACACCATGTATGACGGTAATGAAAAGTAAAGTACGGTTCTTAGTAGTGGTATTATTGCTATTAGGAGTGTTCTTTCGCTTCGTCAACATCGACAAAAAATATTATTGGTACGATGAAGTATTTACTTCCCTGCGGATTTCTGGATACACGCAAACAGAAGTGCTTCATGAAATAAGCAGCGGTCAGTTAGTAGGGGCAAAAGATTTGATGAAATATCAGCGCCCCAATGCGACAAAAAATTTTGGCGATACTGTTAAAAGTTTGGCAATAGAAGAACCTCAACTGCCTCCACTATATTTTCTGGTAGTCAAGTGTTGGGCACAACTATTCGGTGATTCTCCCGCAGCGACGAGAAGTTTCTCAGTTTGGATGAGTTTGTTAGCGTTTCCTGGACTGTACTGGCTGTGCCGAGAATTGTTTGCACCGCCGGAAGTGGCGTGGATAGCTGTGGGATTGCTAGCAGTTTCTCCCTTGCACGTGCTTTACGCTCAAGAAGCACGTCCCTATAGTTTGTGGCCGGCCCTGATTTTGCTTTCTTGTGCCTCTCTGCTGCGAGCACTGCGGCTGCAAAACAAGCTAAGTTGGAGCATTTACGCAGTAGCAAATATTATGGGATTTTACACTCATTTATTTAGTCTGTTAGTTGCGTTAGGACACGGAATTTATATCTTAGGAACTCAAGGTTTTAGGTCTAACAAAAAGCTAGTGAATTACTCGATAGCAATTGCCGTGTCGTTGCTCGTATTTCTACCTTGGATGGTAATTTTAGTGATAAATAAAAGTGCAGCATCCGGTGCGATAAGTTGGGCAAATCTAGAAAGTCAGAGGCTATCTTTAGTTAAGAATTGGGTCGGAAATATCGGTCGCGTTTTTTTCGATTTCGGGCTAAGTTCTAATGCGATATCCGTATATCTTATTGGTTTAGTGGCAGCGACTTTAATTTTATTGACAATCGTAGGGTATGCCGTTTATTTTCTGTGTTCGGAGACGAACAAACAGGTTTGGCTGTTTGTGGTGACGATGATGGCGGTGACAGCACTGGCACTCGTGCTGCCGGATGTTATATTGGGAGGAATCCGATCGACTAAAGCTCGCTACCTATTTCCGACTTATTTGGGGATGCAAATCGCTGTTGCTTACCTGTTAGCGACTAAAATTACCGCGCTGGGCGTGCCAAGCTCGAAACGGCAAATGTGGAAAGTTTTGACAGTTGTACTGTTAACGGGCGGCTTGCTGTCGAATGCCGTTAGTTCTCAAGCCGAGACTTGGTGGACGAAGGAATGGGGCAGGGAAAATCCCGAAATTGCTCGCAGGATTGATCGTGCCCCAAAGCCGCTGCTTGTCAGTGATATCTCGGAAGTCAGTCTGGGAAATATACTGTCAATGAGTCATTTGTTAGAACCGAAAGTGCGGCTGCAATTGGTGTTGCTTGACCCAGAAGCGCGCCGTCGAGCTCAGTTGTTTGGCAGACCAACTATACCCAATATTCCTAGCGGTTTTAGCGATGTTTTTGTCTACGGGCGATTGCAGAAGTTTAGTGCTAAGCTGGCGAAAATGCAAAACTTGAAAATCGAGCTGCTTTCAGAACAAAAAACCGAAACGCTGTGGCTAGGCAAGTTAGTAAAATAGTGAGGGTTTATGGAAGACTTTGGTATTATTATTGCCTGCTGCGACCAAGATTATCTGTTTGCTAAGGGTTGCTGTGCTAGCATCCGCTATTTCCTGGGAGATGTGCCGATTTGTCTGTTGATTGACGGTACGTTTTCTGTGAGTGCTTTGGAAAAATCCTATGGGGTGCGGGTTATCAATCGCACAACCGTTTCTGAAGAGGTTCTCAGGAAAAGAAGTTTTGGTTGGGGCAAAACTAAAATGATTGCTTTCTGGGAAAGTCCGTGGTCAAATTTTATGGTTTTGGATGCCGATACGATCGTCTGGGGCGATGTTCTCAAATTGGCTAATTTTCAAGAGTTTGATTTTACTGTAGACAAGCCTTGTTACGAGTACCCGGATGCGGATGTTTCGGAATTTTTCTTTGACATTCCGGGCGTTGAGAAGCATTTTCCGAATTTTCGGTGGTCGGAATCGCGATCGAACTATTTCTGCACGGGTACTTTCTTTGCTAAACGCGGCGTTTTTAGCTTGGAAGAATACGTGGAAATTTTAGATTTTACGGCGGCAAATCCGGGGATATTTAAGTACGGAGAAATGGGGTTTTTGAACTTTATGATTTTCCGGGCGGCACAAGAAAAGCGGCTGCGGGTGCAGAATGTGGATATGCAGTTGTTGGTGCCGGATTTTGACCAGGATTTGCTGAGAAAGCGGTTTCCGGTGGAAGAAAGCGGGCCTGGGGGCGATCGCACTCAGGCGACTGTGATTCACTGGTGCGGGCCGAAGCCAACTTTATCTAGTGGGAAAGTTTACTCGGAACCGATGAATTTTTGCCGCCGCAAGTGTGAGGAGGATGTTTGGAACCGCACGGGTTTGGCTGCAGATATGTCGCTGCAAGTTGAGGATTTACAGCGATCGATCTACGTGTATAAGAATAAGTTTAAGAAGAAGTTTCGGCAGTTGGCGGGGAAGTAAGTAGGATTTTTTAACCGCAGATGTCAGGGGATAAACGGGGATGCACGCGGATTTGGGCTTACCCTTCGAGGGGCAAACTTGGCCCGGCTGGCGGTAAAACTTGGCGGTGAACGCTTATTTTGTGGCTTTCCCGCTGAGTTTGCATTTCGACGGCGATCGCCTCAAATTCGACTTCCATGCAGCCGTAGGGAATCTCTAACTCGATACTTGCTCGCACGTTTCCTAACCCGTTAGCTTTAAATTCGGTAATCCAGCGCGGCCCGTCGAGAATCAGGTAGGTTTGCCGATCGTACACCCAAACTTTCACATAAATCCGGGGCATTAATTCCGGGAGTTGCACTTGCACGTTTACAGCTTGGCCCGCGATGATTTCGGCGCGCGGCAATTCCAAAATGGGCATCGGTACTAACTCATCTTCTGGCAAAACGTAGGGAGTCGGGGGAGTGTCTTCTGCGGCGACAGTTGTGGTTTTTTGACCAACTTGTTTCGGTTGCGGGGGTTCGTCAAAAACCACAAATTCTCTGGCTTCCGGGCTAGTAGATTTGGGATCGGAAATTGTTTCGCTGGTTTCGGATTGCTGCTGGGTTGGGCTGCTTTCTTCCACAACGGCAATTTCGTCGCTGCTATTTGCGGCGGCTTTTGGAGTTGGTGACAGGGTGGTTGCTTTCAACCAGTCGGGGGATTCGCCGTTGCTGGCTAGGGAACTCAGTCGCGACCAAAATCGACTTTCGACGTTTAAGGTTTGAAATGCCTGTTTTGTGGGTGCTGGCGGGGTTTCTGGGGCTGTTGTTTCTGGTTCGGGGCTGTTTTCGGGTTTTTTGTCGATCGCTCCGATTTCGGCTGTTTGAGTGGGATTTGGGATGTCTGAGGGTTTGGTTTGTGGGTCGATCGACTCTTCGGTAGTTCGAGGCGAATTGGAGATTTCCGAAAGCAATTGCGATCGGCTGCTGTCGGGCAGTTTGTTACCGAATGCGGGCAATTCTAGACCGCCTGCACTTGGGGTGTGACGTGAAGCCAGTAGAGGGGGTAGGGCTTCAGTGGTTGGGGCTTCGGCAGGGGAGGGAGGGTCTAAGGATTTTTCTACTAGCTTGAGGAAGGATAGATTTTTGGCGCTTCCAGGCTGTTTTGAGGCTGTTGGGGAGAGTTCGGCTTGATGCTTTTCTTCGATGAAATTGTCTTTAATTTCCTCTAGAAGGTGCTCTAAACGGGCTGTAATTGTGAATAGTTTGGTGGCTAGGGTGACGCCGCCGCTGCTGAGAATTGCTTCTCCTAAAATTAGGCGGCTTTTGCACTCGGTTGGGATGTAGGTGACGCAGGCAAAGATGCAGGGGGGAACTTGTTCTGGCATCGGCTGCTGGATTTCTGCGAGAATTTTTGAGGTTTGGGGGTCGCGCAGGTAAATTTGCAGTTGTGCTGAACCGATGAGTTGTTTGAGTTCTAGCGCTTCGGATTCGGGGATGAGAGTTGCTGTTTTTCTGCTTTGTTGGGGGTGTTGGGGAATGTCGATTTTGCCGGAAATGATTAAGGGGCGACCGAGTTGGGTGACGAAGGTTTCTCGATCGAGGACGAGTTCGAGTTTGACGCCCGGTTTGGGTTCGGGGGTTTGGGGAATGGGGAATTGGTAAATTTTGGTCTGCTGCGGTGCTGAATCGGCTGCTGGGATTTGGGTTGGTGCGGGGCGATCGACCGGTGCTGCGATTTGTGGGGCTGCGCGATCGACCGGTGCTGCGATTTGTGGGGTTGCTGCGGAAGCTGCGGGTTCGGTTTGGTCGATCGGCGGTAGGGGTTCGGAGGTGTCCGATTCTGCGGGCAATACTTCCAACTGAACGCCGTACTGCCAAGGTTTTAGTGGTGTTGATTTGGGATCTGGCAAGCAGGATAGTTCCCACAGTCCGGGTTTGAGCCTGGTGTAGGGAATGATCACGACTAATCCTTCGGGGTTGGTGCGGGCCGATCGGCTTTGGACTTTCCGCTGCGCCCCTTGGTCAAAGGAGGTATGGGTAACGCGAATTTCGATGTCGGTGTTGGGATGCTGAATGCGAGCAACCACGCGGTATTTACCTTCTAGAATTTCCACGTCGGAGGTTTCTAGGGGCAACCAGGCGCGATCGCCTTCTTTCTGTAGCAAAAATTCTAATTTTTTCATCTTTCTTTCCCCTTGAAGGCTCCCGCTTGATTCGTCACAGGTTGGTGGTGGTTTGTTGAGCGACAGCTACAGATATTAAATTACTTATGTTTTATAGCCTATCACCTGTGTCGGTCAAGAGGCCCACTTACCAAGGACTGCCGATTATGCTGAATGCTGCCCAATAATACGGATGCGATAAATCTTTGCTGTCGAGTTTGGGGATGGACGGGGGCAAGGGAGTTTCGCCTCGGGAACTTCGCAGTTGACCGCCTTCGATCGTCACTTTGCCTTCGATCGCAGCGATTTGTGCTTGCCGCATTGCTTCAGCTTTAATGATTGGAGGGTCGTTTGGCCTGCTGATTTTTAACTGCTGGTAAAACTCTGTCATCAAGGCGAGAGTCCCCGCATCGCTGACGTACCACAGGCTGGCGAGGGCTGATTTTGCTCCCGATTGCAGCGCTAAACCTGCAAATCCGAGTTCTGCTTCTTTGTCTCCCAAGGCGGTTCTACAGGCGCTTAATACTAACAGTTCAAGAGGCGGATTGTTCCATTTTAAATCTCTCATTTGATCGAGGCCGAGTTGGGTGTCCCAAAATTGAATGTAGGAATTATTTGGGGTTCCAGGGCGGAATTCTGCATGGGTGGCAAGGTGGATGATTCCGTATTTTTGTTGCAGTCGCTGGGATTGCAAGTTTACTATGGTGAAATCTTCGTTGAGAAAGGATTTACCGGGCCACTGTCGGGCGATCGCGCCGAGTTCAAACGGCACTGCTGGCAGCGGTTCTTTGTTCGCCGTTTCTGCGAAATCTGATGCTCCCATTGCTAGGACTTGCGCGTTTCTGAGGTCAGTGTAATTGCTATCTGTGAGTTTGAAGGCGGGGATGCGGGAGAGGCTGTATTTTTGGATCAGAAATTGCTTTCCGTCGTGCATTGCTGCTAGGGGTACGGTTCGCAAACCTGCGCCGACGCAGAACAGCAAGGTTTCAATTTTTGCTGTTTGCAAATCTGTTTCTAGGGGTGCAACTATCCATTTGTAGAGTTGTTGGGCTGGTTCTAAATAGCTGGTAGTGTTGAGTTTTACCGGGTTGGTGATTTCGCTGCGGAATTCTTGGACTACTGAGAGCAGTTTCTCTTGTTTGGCTTCGGGGATGCTGCGGAGAATGGGCGGGCGATCGGGCAATATTAAGATTAATTCTAGTTGGTCGGTGCGGGGGATAGCGTAAATTAAAGCTGGTTTTTTCTTGGTTTGAACTGCTAGACGGGAGAGAGTTTTTGATATTGCTTCGGTCGTTTTAGCACGGCTTTCAAAGTCTTGTTCAAAGTAGTTTTGATACTCTTCTTCCCAGTTTTCTTCGATTCTGGTTACGGCTTCGGTGAGGTTTCCCCGATCGAGCAAATTTCTCATTTCTTGTCCGTTAAGCCCGCCCTGGTCTGTGTTTTGGGCAATTGTAGCCAGGTTCGCGGTACTCAAGCAGAAAAATATTGCTGTCAAACAGTAAAAAATAGCTTTTTTAATTTTTTTCTGAGTCGTATGTTTTTGGCGTTGCTGCTGGGATTGGTAGTGCATGATTTTGGGGCGGTTAAGGGCGCCGTTGGCGGCAGCAGTTGGCAAAAGTTTGGATGTGGGTGGGAATTTTGACAATCAAGCATCCAGGATACAAGCCCCCGGATTCATTCCTTCGGAGATTCAGGACCCCGAAATAAAAAACCTGTATCCGATGAAACTTGCCCCCCGAATTTATCCGTGAGGTCAATGCTTCAATTCTAAAATCTAAAATCTAAAATCTAAAATCTAAAATCGATTGACTGTGCTGGAAATTGCCGCACCATTATAGCATTCAATACCAACCCCAAATATCTATCGCAGGGTGTGGATACCAGCAGCAAAAGAAGCCCCACGCCAAGAAATCCACCATTTATATAAAGTTTTGTAAATTATACAGAAGTTTTGCATAAACAGGACTTACGCACAAATCCGGTTTCTTCAAGTAAGCCCTGTTTTTTCCATAGCAGCCAGGTACATTTAATCGGCATTACCTATACGGGCGTCTTTGGTTTTTTGCGACACTTCCCCATTTCTTAGTTTTAATAGGGTTTTTTCTTGGTATTAAGTGAGGAATACCCTGCATCGATCGCCGATATATTGAGTTACCTCAGTAGATATATTCTCGGTATTTACTTGTTTTAAAAGAGTTAGGTTTATTCGCGGCGCTAACTTACTTAAAAATATACTGATTAATTGTTTGGACTCGGATATTTTTTTGGTTATTTAGTACAAGCCGCCAAGACTGATTTTTACCTAACATTTTACCTGCAAATCTCCTATTTTTTTAGCATAAGTGGCGACGGTTGCCAAGAGTTGAGCAACATAAATAAAAACACTAATTATTTAGAAAATTTGACGCTATGCGGGCGATCGCTTTTTCCGTCTTTTCTCCTAAATAAGTAAAGCCTTCTTGCTTCTGTTATAGATTGTGTGCGATCGAACTTGGCACGGTGCGTTAGCGAAGCCCTCGAAGAGGATCGCGATCGGATTGCGGAATGTGTCTTAGTATTTCTTCACATATCCTGATTTCGGTCTATGATATATGCCTTATGGCGTATTTGTGTTTAAAGCCCGTTATCGCGTACCGCTGATGAGTCAATCAACCAATCCACCGCTATCCCAACCAGTTTCTCGAAGAACCGCCCTCAAATTCCTCGGAGTCGGTGCCGCAGGCGGGCTGCTGGGCTATTCTCGATTTTCCAAGCCAGAGCCCGCCGTTTTTGTGCAAGATTCTATTGACTTGCCGCGAATGCTGAATCAGCGCAAAACCGTTGCAGTTGTAGGGGCAGGCTTGGCCGGGCTCGCCTGTGCTTACGAACTCAGTCAGCGGGGTTTCGCCGTGACGCTGCTGGACAAATCGCCCCAACTCGGCGGCAAAATTGCTAGTTGGCCGATACAAGTCGGGAACGAAACTTTTATGATGGAACACGGTTTCCACGGTTTTTTTCCGCAATACTACAACCTCAAAAGTGTGGTTGAAGAACTAGAAATTAGCGATAACTTTGTATCTTTAGAATCCTACGCCGTTCTGTTTCGAGACGGCAAATACAAACCCGAAGTTTTCCGTCCCAACCATTCAGCTTTTCCCTGGAATATAGTTGACTTGGGGATATCTTCTCCCAATCGGCTCAAGTGGGGAATCAATCTTACAAAACCCGCTCACTGGCAAGTATTTCGAGAAATAGGCGGTTTTCAAACTCAAAAAACTTTCGATCGCCTCGACAATATATCAGTTGCCGACTGGGTAAAAGGTGAATTTCCGCGCGGGCTTTATGACTTGTATTTTCTGCCTTTTGCTAAGTCCAGCCTCAACGCTCCCGACGAATTGAGCGCGGGAGAATTAATGCAATTCTTCCACTTTTACTTCTTCGGAAATCCAGAGGGTTTGGCATTCAACGGCACGCGGCAAGATATGGGCACGAGTTTGGTGCAACCTATTGCCAGAGCGATTGAAAGCAAAGGTGGCAAAGTATTAGCAGATGTCGCAGTCAGTGAGATACGCTGGGAAAACGGCAAGATTGATTCTCTGAGTTATCAGTCGGGAGACGTGCAGAGTAAAATACCTTTTTGGGTAAAGCGAAACGCCCTGTTAACTGACAGCAACTCTACCGAATATTTCGGTGCTGGTGACAGCGTATTTGCCGCCGCACCGTCGGGAAAAGAGGCAATTTCTCTGAGCTGCACTCACCAAGGCTGCACTGTTCAGAAACAGAACGACGGTCAATTTCACTGTCCTTGTCACGGCGCAGTTTTTGATGCCGAAGGACGAGTTGTGAGTGGGCCTGCTCAGCGGGATTTGCCTCGATTTAAGGTAGTCGATGAAAAAGCAGATGAGGTACAGTTGGTCTCCGCCGCGAAGAAGTCCCAGACGCAGAATTTGGCGGAAACATTGAAGGCTGATTACTATGTTTTTGCTGCCGATGTTCCGGGGATGCAGCATTTATTTAGTTTGGCCAGCGGTGAGGTAAATTCCCAGGTGCAGAAGCGGATCGAGAGTTTGAAAATAGCCGATCCTTTTGCGGTGGGCCGTTTTTGGTTCGATCGCGAATTTCCCTGGGAGCACAGCAATTTCAGTTCGCTTTCCGGCTACAAACTGACTGACAGCATTACACTTTACCACAAAATTCAGGATCAGTTCATCGAGTGGAATCAGAAAACTGGTGGTAGTGTAGTGGAACTGCACGCTTATTGTTACAAGGAGAAGGAATTTCCAAACCAGGAAGTTTTGCTGGCTACTTTTGAGCAAGAATTGTACGAAATTGTACCGGAATTAAAAGAGGCAAATATGCTGCACCGGGAATTGGTAAATCAAAAGAATTTCTCTGGATATCCGCCCGGTAGTTATGCGGAACGCCCGGAGACTTGCTGCGCTGTTCCGAATCTTTTGTTTGCGGGAGATTGGGTGAAAATGCCGTTTCCTTGCGGTTTAATGGAAAGGGCAGTAAGCAGCGGTTTGTTGGCCGCTAATGCTATTTTATATCAAGAGGGTTTGCAGAGGCGATCGCTCTTGACGGTAAATCCCGAAGGCGTGTTAAAAATCTAAGGTTAGCAGGGGGGCGGGTTTTATAAATCGTCAATTATCGGCTGCTATTCTCGGTGAAACCCGCCCCCAGCCATACCATTTTAAATTTTAGATTAAAGAATTGAATAATTGGAAATGACTGATTATATAAGGGTTTGGAGCTTTACTACAGTTGCATCCTTTTTTTAAGATTAGTTACGGTTTGTGGGTGCGGTTTCGCTGAGGAGAAAAGGCAGAGCTTGCGAACCCAAAAAATATCTGCGTTGAGCGGGGTGAATATGCGGTTAAAATATTATTGAATCAGTATAAAGCAATAATAGATGCTGAAGATTAACTGCACAATTCGCAATAAACCTGTAATGTTTGATGCTTTTGCAACAGAATACGATTTCGCCGCCACCTTGCAAAATCAGAACGATTTCTTTACTAAAAACCTATCGACAAGCAAAGGTACAGCATTAGATATTGGATGCGGTTCGGGAATTCTTGCTTTTGAATTGGCCCAGTATTACGATCATGTAGTCGCCGTAGATTTTTCAGCGAAAATGCTGGCTATCGCCCGTCAAAAACGCTCAGCTCCCAATATCGAATATATCCAAATGGATGCCAGTCAATTAACGTTAGAGCGCAAATTTGATTTAATAGTTAGTGCAGACACTTTTCACCACTTGCCCAACCTCCCCGCCGCCCTCTCAGTAATTAAACAATTGTTAAATCGGCACGGAAAAATCGTTTTTTTAGATAATATATCGGAAATCGAAAGACCTGCTACAATAGGCTACATATTAGGTGCAGCGAGAGATTTTAGACCCGACTGTTCCACCTACGGATTTCGCAATGCTTTAAGATTATTAAGATTTAGACTGTCGCCAAGCTGGTTGAAACATTTAGCTAGCGACAGGTATTTGTCAGAACGGCGATTTAAAAATATTTACAGTCGTTGCTTTCCAGGCTGTTATTTTGTAAGATTGGGTTGTTTTATGGGCGTAATTTGGGAACATTTGTAATGCAAAACAACGCGATAAAATC
This sequence comes from Microcoleus sp. Pol10D4, assembly GCF_036701555.1. Classification (NCBI taxonomy): domain Bacteria; kingdom Bacillati; phylum Cyanobacteriota; class Cyanophyceae; order Oscillatoriales; family Microcoleaceae; genus Microcoleus; species Microcoleus sp. Pol10D4. The sequence continues at coordinate 16,327 of NZ_JAUBRA010000031.1, read as the reverse complement.
GGTAGCTGCAAGGGGAGAAAAAACTCACATCCGCGAGTTGGGCATTAATCTCGATCGCTGGTATGCGATCGCCCGCAGCACCGAGGTGCAAACTCAGCCGCTAGCTGCGAAAATCTGGAATCGGGCGATCGTACTTTTCCGCGACAGTGCAGGCAAAATCAACGCTTTAGAAGATAGATGTCCGCACCGGCAAGTTAAACTCAGCCACGGTCAAGTTAAAGGCGATTTAATCGAATGTGCTTACCACGGATGGCGCTTAAATGCAAGGGGAGAATGCGCCGAAGTCGATTATTTAGCCGAAAATCAAAAGCTACCTAACTGCAAAATTCGCTCCTATCCAGTCAAGGAACAAAACGGTTTTATCTGGCTGTTTCCCGGCGACGAAACCCAAGCAGGAAAAACTCATTTACTGGATTTGCCCGAGTGGGAACATCTCAATTATATTGCCACTGTTTCAGTCATCGACTGTCAGGCACACTATTCATTTTTAATTGAAAACTTGATGGATATGTACCACGGACACTTGCACGATGATTGGCAAGCTTGGGCAAATCCGGTGTTAGATACTTTAGAAGAAAACGAGCATCAAGTAACTGCTCGCTATCAGGCACAAAGTTATTACAAAATAGATAAAATTTGGTCAATTTCTCAGTTGTTTTTTAAATCTCTGCGCCGACTGCACCCGGAACCGCTGGAGGTGAGCTATGTTTACCCGCACTGGGTTTCAACTTTGGGAAGCGACTTTAAGATTTACTGCTTGGTTTGTCCGGTGAGCGAGACAGCAACTCGTGCTTATTTAATTCACTTTACCTCATTAAATGCGTTTTGGCGGCTGCACAAATTGCCTGTATGGTTTCGCAGGTTTATCAAAGATAGTTGTTTCGGTGCTGCTCAAAAATTATTAGATGGTTTGGTGCGGCAGGATGTGTTAATGATTGAAGAAGAACAGCAGGCTTTTTTGCAGAATTCAGAAAGAAAGAGTTATGAATTAAATCGAGCCTTAGCCAGCGTGCAAAAGTTGATGAGAAGTCAGGCAGAAAATGGATAATTCAGGATCAGATTGAAACCTGCGGCGGGACGAATCAAACCAGCCTGCACAGGCTAAGTTGAGAGTTCGCCTTTCCAAGCTTGAGCATGGTATTCTAGCAACAGGGAAAATTGACTTTCGGGAAGCAATTACCAACCACACCTAACACAGGACTCCAGCATGAACCGTGTCAGCATCAAGGGTGAGGAACACCCCATTAGGAAAATCTTTAGCGATGACTTTATGTTTACCATTCCCCTCTACCAGCGTCCCTATGCTTGGACAAATGAGCAAGCTGGGGAACTGCTGGAAGACCTGCTAACATCATTGGGAGATGGTAACGACACGATTGATCAACTCAACCCGTACTTTCTAGGCAGCATTGTTTTAATCAAATCTGGGCCGCCAGATGCTGAAATTGTAGATGGTCAGCAACGTCTAACAACTCTCACCATACTACTAGCTGCTCTCAGGGAATCATTGCCAACAGAACACGCCAATGAATTGACTACTTATCTATACCAAAAAGGCAGCTTAATTGCGGGTATAGATAATCGTTACCGTCTGACTTTGCGCGAGCGAGATGCACAATTTTTCAAGGAATATATTCAAAATGAAGGTGGTATTAACAAGCTCCAAAAATTGAACAATGCGGAGCTGATGGATACTCAGAAGCTTATTAAAGAAAATGCACATTTATTCTTGCAACGTTTGCAGACTATCGCGGAATCCCACCGTATACGTCTTGCCCAGTTCCTCATTACCCAGTGCTTCTTGGTAGTGGTTTCTACGCCTGACTTTGACTCTGCATATCGGATATTTTCTGTGTTGAACAACAGGGGATTGGATCTCTCCATAACTGATATCTTGAAAGCGGACATAATCGGAAAAATACCCGAAAGCCAACAAGAAAAATATACTAAAAAGTGGGAAGATACCGAGGAGAATCTGGGACGCGAGTTATTCAAAGATTTGTTTTCTCATATTCGCATGATTAAGGAAAAGAAAAAACTTAGCAAGAGTATCCTTAAAGAGTTTCAAGAAAACATCAATCCTGCGGCTGGATCTCAACAATTCATTGATGAAATTTTAGCTCCTTATGCTAAGGCTTTTTCCGAAATTCAAAAATTAACCTATGAAAGCGAGCGGCGTGCCGAGGAAATTAATCAACTATTTAAATGGTTAAACAAAATTGATAATTTTGACTGGATACCGCCTGCGATTCTCTACCTGTCGCGCAACCGTAATAACCAGGATAATTTGGTGCGTTTTTTTACACATTTAGACCGCCTCGCGGCAGGTTTAATGATTGTCCGCGCCAATATCAATGAGCGCATTGAACGTTACAGCAAATTGCTTACTGCTATTGAACAAGAGGAAGATTTATTCAATTCCAATTCACCGCTCCAGTTTACTCCTGAAGAGTCAAACAATATCCTTAGAGTCCTCGATAGTGACCTTTACCTAATTCAAAAAATTCGTCGTTATGTCTTGGTACGCTTAGATGCTGCTCTGTCAGAAGGTGAAGCATCTTACAACTTCTCTAACATTACTGTCGAGCACGTACTTCCCCAAAATCCAGGGCCTAATAGTGAGTGGATGAAGTGGTTTCCTAGTCAGCAAGAGCGCGAGCAATATGTGCATCGTCTTGGCAACTTAGTTTTGCTATCTTGTGCGAAAAACAGTCTGGCACAAAATTATGATTTTGATGTGAAGAAACAGAAGTATTTCACCACTAAGACAGGCGTTTCACCCTTTGCACTTACTACCCAAGTGCTGCGGGAACAGGAATGGACGCCAGAAGTAATCGCTCGACGGCAGAAATAGCTGATTAATGTTCTCAAGAATCTTTGGCGCTTATAGGATAATTGAATTTGATATTAAATCGCTCTTATCTGTCCATCAGCACAAAACCATCCGCGTCCATCTGCGTTCAAAAAAATCTAAATTCCGCCAGCAAAAACTTTACTTTTTAGGTTGCTGCTTCTGGTAAACGCTGATAACTTTATCAGCATAAGTAGCAGTTGCGCCACTTTTACAAGCTGCGGAGTCCCCAGTCATCCACCAGCAAGCGGCGCGGCGTACAGCGGTTAATTCATTGTTGCTGCTAGCTTTGTATTCGTCGCGCAGCAAATCGCCCACGATACAGGTAACAATAGATTTGGCTTTTGTCGCGTCGGCCTCAAATTGTTGGGGTGTTAAATCTTGTTTTGTACAGAATTTTGCCCAGCGGGAAATATTGTTCGGTAAAACTTGCCACTGACTGTACATTCCGTCATTTGCGGCTTGGGGCGGGGCGGCTTGTCGCAGCGCTTCTACGAGGGCGGAAACTTGCGCGTCGGTGACTGCTTGCGCTGTGGCTGGAAGTGCTTGCAATCCGAGGCTAATTATCAGGCTGCCGAATAGTAGATTGGTTTTTGCGATCGATTTAAAATTCATTCACAATCCCCTGTTTGATTTAAAGTTTGTTCCCTCAAACAAGGTTTACTATTTTGTCGCTCGAATGCCTCTGTCTTAAGTATGATTTATTTGCCCACTTAATGCACTGTCATCGCGCTTACGATAGAAATTGTTAATGAATTAGGATAAAATTATGGAAGTACAACCGAGGGAAATTCGACGTTACATCCGACCCGATGGCAGGATTCCTTTTTTAGAGTGGTACTATTCCCTACGAGATGGCAAAGCCCAAGTTAAAGTTGATGCAAGACTTGAGCGAGTTAGTCTCGGCAATCTGGGGGATTATAAGTCAGTCGGAGATGGTGTCTGTGAACTTAGGATTAACTACGGCCCTGGCTACCGGATTTATTTTAGACAAATAGGAGCGACAATTGTGCTTCTGCTCTGTAGTGGGGATAAAAGTACCCAAGAACAAGATATTCTCAAAGCGAAGGAGTATTCGGCAGACTATGAAAGAAATGAAAATGCCTACCAGCGATAGCTACCGCGAGTACCTCATTGAATCTCTCAAAGATGCCCAACACGCTGCTGGTTTTATCGGGGCTATCTTAGAAGAAAAAGACCCTGAACCAGCACTTTTGAGAAATGCCATCAGAAAGGTAATTGAGGCTCGAATCAGGATGAATGCTCTTTCGGAGTCAGCAAAAGAGCATCACGAAAAACTCGACAAGATGCTGACTGAAAGCGGCGGTTCGGAAATTAACTGTTTGGTAGAATTGCTCGAAGCATTAGGATTTAAACTAGAAATTACTGTCGCAGATACTGAGTTGTCGGCTGACTCGAAATCAACGGATTTTGGGGAATCAGAATTATCGCCCGAACCAGTAGTAATTAATCCCAGTTAATGAGTAAATCGCCCCCTCACCCGTTCATCACAAAATCTAACAATCGGTGAGCCATTTCTAGCTTGCTGCAAGAGGCTATTTCTACTTGCTTGCCGGCGGCATTAATTAATATTGCTTGATTGGTATTGCTGCCGAAACCTGCACCTATTCGATCGATCGGGTTTGCGGCAATTACATCAAGTTTCTTCGATCGCAATTTCTCCAAAGCAGGCTTGACAATATCCCCAGTTTGTGCTGCAAAGCCGATTAATTTTTGGTGCGGCTGTTTCAATTTTCCCAACTCTGCCACAATATCCGCTACCGGTGCCAACGGCAAACAATTCGGGAGCGATCGCTTGGGCAATTTCTCACTACTGTACTCAGCCGGTCTCACATCCGCTACCGCCGCCGCCATCACCGTCAAATCCGCATCGTGAAAGCATTGCAGCATCGCCTGCCGCATTTCTTGTGCACTCGCAACTGCGATCGCCCGCACGCCTGAGAGCGGCAATTCGCCAGTTATACTGTGTACCAGCGTCACTGTCGCGCCGCGGTGCTGTGCAGCTTGCGCCAAAGCTATACCCATTTTGCCGCTGGAAGGATTGCCGATAAACCGCACCGGATCGAGGTGTTCCCGCGTTCCTCCCGCACTGATCAACACCCGAAGGCCCGCTAAATCTCGATCGCCCTTCGCATACAACAGCGATTCAATATGAGGCAAAATCTCATAAGGTTCTGCCATCCGGCCGACACCCGCGCGATCGCACGCCAGCATACCCGCCCCCGGATTCGCAGCATGATAGCGCCGATAAGTCAAAACTTCCCGCCAATTCCGCTGCACCGCCGGCTGTTCCCACATATCCGTATTCATCGCCGGTGCCAGCAAAATTGGGCAAGTAGAAGCTAAGACAGTATTAGTCAACAAATTATCAGCAAAACCCCCCGCCAACTTAGCCAAAGTATTAGCTGTCAGGGGAGCAATAATAAAAACTTCCGCCCATTCTCCCAGTTGAATATGCAGGGGGCGCCCGTGACTTGCTTGCCAAAAATCTTTGTCAGTAAAAGCAGGATGGCGGCACAGAGTAGCAAAAGTCAAAGGCGTTACAAACTCCCCAGCCGCATCAGTAAGAATAGCTTTAACTTCCGCTCCAGCTTTTGCTAAAGTTGAAACTACTTCGCAAACTTTGTAAGCCGCAATCCCGCCACTAACGCCGATTAAAATTCGTCTGCCCTTCATGATTTTTGGTAATACAGCAACCTTCGAGGTTATGAGAACTTAATGAATTCCTGAAACCATTGCGGAGAATAGCCCGATCGCATCTCCTCATTCCTTCTTCCTTCTTCCTTCTTCCTTCTTCCTTCTTCCTTCTTCCTTCTTCCTTCTTCCTTCTTCCTTCTTCCTTCAGCCATAAAAAAGAATCAAGAAAGAAATCAAGATAAAAACAGACTAAAATCCCTAATTCATCTGTTTAATCTGCAACAAAATATGCTGCTAACTTCTTCCTCAATTCCGTCGAAAATTTTGAGCTAGATTTTTCAGTCTATGCTTCGTCGTAGGCTTCCATATCCAGAAGGTGGAGATAAGGTTCAACTAGCTCCGGCCGCTGAAAAGCAAGCGATCGCAACAAATGCCAATCATTCAATCCCTCAAAAGGATCTGTATAATCGTCAACTTCCAAACGGACAGCCAATTCTGCCACGTCCTGAGAAGTAAGTACAGCAATATCGCGCGATGCTTTGGTTAAAGTTTTCATTTTTTTCCCCTGCCCGAGACTTCCGCCATACTATATACTAAACCTTTAATCAGATTTCGACACAGTTTCTACAACAAAACTTCGTATTACCTCTATAACTTCCGGCAGAATCTCGTGTCCCATGTTAAATTCTCGATACTGCACCGCAGCTCCCCAAGCCGTCAAACTCTCGCGCGATCGCACAGCAGCACTAACAGGCACAATAGTATCTTGAGTACCGTGCACGATTAAAACAGGTGGCAAAACACTCCCCGCAACTGGTGAAATCTGGTGTAAATAACCGCTCAGACAAATTAAACCAGCTAGGGGCAAAGTCAATCCCACATCTAGAGTCATCGCTCCGCCTTGAGAAAAGCCACTTAAAATCGTGCGAGACAAAGGCACGCCCGTGCTGCTTTCCAAAGACAGCAAAAATTCCCTCAGCAATTGCCGGCTTTCTACCAATCCCTGAGCCTCTTTGGTTTGAAGGTTATACCACGCTTTGCCGCTTGTTACCTGGGGATGGGGAAAGGGGGCATCGGGAAATACAAACTGATAATCCGGCAAATTGAAAAAGGGTGCTAAGGAAGTCAAATCCCGAGCATTAGCGCCCCATCCATGCAAAGCGACCATCAAAGCGACAGGTTTGCGATCCGTTGTGGGCGGTATGCTAATAGATTGTAAAGACATCGTAGTTAATAATTGGTAATCTGGACTTGCTACAATTATAAATTGTCACGACGGGTAAAACCCCAGATATTTGTTTTCGGCAATATTCCACTGGAAATTAGTACGCGCTTGCCAATAACTATAACCGTTGACAGTTAACAGTTAACAGTTAACAGTAGACTGTTGAAAGTAGAGTACGAAATCCGAAACTTTCCCAAGTAAAGTGCACATAGTTCACCTTTTCTAAATAGGAATTAGGGAGCATCTCATATTTGTAAAAACACTTCTTCTGGCTCCTTCCTTCTTCCTCCTTTATTCTGACTCTTTCCTCCTGGCTCCTGCCTCCCAACTCCAATTTCTAGCTTGGCTGCAAAAGTGATATCGTTTCCGGTTGCATCGGAATAATAAAATCGAGTCACCAGTTAACACTCAACCATTGAGTTTTTCCACCCCTCCTTCAACAGTCAACAGTCAACAATTACCTGACGCTGGAACCGGAATTGATATGAGATGCTCCCATCAAGACTCAGCTAAAAGCGAGATTTCTCCCGCTAATTCCAACTGGCACCTACCGCAGGGAAAACATTAGAAATAGATTGCTTAGACTGTTGCCGCACCGGCACCTCAATCCAGAATTCAGTTCCCTCTCCCGGAGCCGATACGCACCTGAGCGAACCTTGATGTTTGTCCACTATTTGATAGCAGATCGACAATCCCAGGCCAGTACCTTTGCCTACAGGCTTGGTAGTAAAAAACGGATCAAACAAACGTTTTTTTACATTCTCAGTCATGCCCGTTCCATTGTCAGCAATTCGCACGCATACACAATTAGAACTTAAAAGTTCAGTGCGAATCCGAATAGTAGGTAAAAATGCAGAATTAGAGGCGTTGTTTTGGAGACTTTTTGGATTTTCTGCATCAGATAAAACATCAATAGCATTACTCAAAACATTCATAAATACCTGATTCAATTGTCCCGCCCAGCACTCCACTAAGGGCAAATTTCCGTATTCTTTGATAATTTTAATGCCAGGAAAATCAGCTTTTGGTTTCAGCCGACTATCCAAAATCATCAAGGTGCTGTCAATGCCTTGGTGAATGTCAACCGACTTCATTTCAGCTTCATCCAAGCGCGAAAAATTCCGCAGAGAAAGCACGATCTGGCTGATCCTTTCAGCTCCCATATTCATAGATTTTAGGATTTTAGGCAAGTCTTCACTGATAAACTCCAAATCAATATCTTTTAGTTTCGCTTGCACTTCTGGCGTTGGGTTCGGATATTGCTGCTGGTATATTTCCACAAGTTCCAGCAAGTCTTGAGTATATGCGCCTGTATGGATAAGGTTGCCAGAGATGAAGTTGACAGGATTGTTAATTTCGTGGGCAACTCCAGCCACCAACTGCCCCAGGCTGGACATTTTTTCAGTTTGGATTAGTTTAAATTGAGCTTCCTGCAAATTTTTTAGTGCTGTTTCTAGTTCAGCGGTGCGCTGTTTTAGTTGAATTGTGCGATCGTACACTTGCTGTTCTACTTTTGAAGTACGTTCTAGAGACATCAACAGGTAAATCGTCAAGCTGCCAGTCATCAATAGCCCGATCGCACAAATTGCCAGCGAACCCTGATGCGTCCTGATACTGTTGTACCCCTTCCCTGGCAAAACTAGCAGCATCCACTGGCGGTCTGCTACGTTAAATAAGCGAGTGCAAGCACTAGGATTTTGACAGATTTTTCCCCGGATATTAGTTAACTCTGGCTTTTCGTGTTTTGGGTTATCTATCAACTGCTTAGCTTGTGAGTCGTAGCGCACCAGAAAGCGTTCTTTCTCTATAGCAGAGTTGTCATAGAGGTAAAAATTAATCTTGTCTAAATTTAGTGATTCTAAAGAGGAATCGACCATACTGGTGATCTGAAACAGACCTGCAATAACTCCCATGAGGTTTTGGCGCCCGTTGACCGAGTTATCTGCAGAAGTTGTGCGGCGGGGTACTGGTAGAAATACTTGCAATCCCGGCTGATTGTTGCTGACTAATCTAATCCGCGCGGAAGCCGCTATTTTCCCGGTATTCACCGATTTCTCTAAAGCTGCTTTGCGATCGGGGCTGGAGGCAACATCAAAACCGATCACTTTGTTATCTTCTTCTAATGCTTCTCTGTAAATAATGGGAAAGTATTCCGATCGCACTTTTGCTTTGACCTGCTTTTTGTCAGGAGTTCGTTCGTAAATTTGAAATGCCGGAAAACCTTCGGCTCGAATTGTCCGTTCATAAGCTGCTTTTTGGGCAGCAGGCACGCGCCGAATCCAGTTAACAGAATGTATAGCAGTATTTCGGGCAAGTGCAGGTTGAGCGAATTGCTTAAAATCTTGTCGGCTAACTTCAGTAGACGCCCTGTAGAATCCTTCAAGTGAGTACAGAAATTCTAAATTTTTATTGATGCTTTGCTGCAATGCCACATTCAGGCGATCGGCTTGCTGATGAAATTCAGCTTGCATTCGTTGGTTTTCCGAATGCCACACAACGGCTGCGGCTGCCAATGACAAACTCGTACCGGTGCAAAGAGTCAGCGCTGCTGGAATGTAACGACGGTGCGACAGTAAACTTTCGGTCAGCGAATTAAACCAATTGCTCGCAACATTCATATTTCCACACCTTCTGCTAGCGGAGTGCAATTGTTTAAAGACTTGTGAAGTTCATTGATAGCACGATCGACAGCGCACAAACGAGATTGTCTAAAAACTTATGATCGCAGCAATAGAACTTACCTTGAGAAACCCAATTTCTACGAAAATATTGGTGTGGTAACGATAAATCTGGGGAGAAACCGGGTTTCTTAGGAATAGTGCATCCACGACTGAGGATTGCCACCAATTGTAACTAAGTTTGACACTCCCCCGACGCTCAGTACGGGGGATTCTAAGCCGATACTTCGGGACGGGTTGAAACACCGTCCCGAAGTGTCTTCTTAGCTGACCAGAGTTTAATCCTCTGGGGTGCTGTCAAAGGCACCCTACCAACTCCGCTTAGATTAAATCCAAGCATCGTCGCTACTTTTCTCAATATATTTCCTGCGCCATTGCAATCAGCATTAATGTACCAATTGAGGGCAGTTCTGTATAAACCGCGCTTCACTCGCTTTCCTGATGGCTTCCAGTTGTCGGGTTTTTCACCATATTGAGGAAGATAATCACCATCAACGAACGAAGTTTTGGAAGTGTACGACTCTTCTGTTTCTACGAATTGAATTTCATATTGTTCGCACAACTGGGCAATTCGCTCCTTGAGTCGGGCTGTAGGAACTTGCACCCACTTCTGATTGTTTTTGGAGCCAAGGTTGGATTCTTGTTTCTGACCCTGATTCCAACCAAAAACGATGGTTCCCATATTATTGTTTAGGCAGTGATTAATCACTATCCTTGCTGCCTTATTAACAGCATCTCGCATTTGACGGTTTCTACGTTCTGTTAGATGTGCCAACTTTTTAGACCAAAATCCTTGAGGCTTGCCATCTTTGAGCGTGGAAACTTTTTTTGTTGTACCAACGATTCAATGACTTAATGTGTTTTCCATCAACAATGAAACTTGTTCCTGTGGTGGAAACACAAGTCAACCAGTTGTCCATGCCAGGGTCAACTCCCAAGGCATTATTAGGATTGAGCTTTGTTTCTACAACATCTAGTTTGTAGACAAACTCTGCCCAGAAGCATTGATTTCTGGGAAGTATCCGCAGTTCCCGAATCTCCTTGAAATTCAGGTTGTTGGGCATGGGAATAGTGAATGAGTCAATCCCAAACCATGTCTTGACTTTACTTCCTAGAGGAATCCTGATATTGCCATTTATCAGCTTTAAGGCTTGCTTAGGGTAGGTGACAACATTTAGCCCACCTTTCCGGTATTTCGGAGGTCTGGGTTGAGCCTCCAATTCCCCTTTTCTAAACAGCTTATTAAGAGCCTTAAAGGATTTGAAGGATTCAAATACGCTGTGGCAAGTTTGCTGCGCCGCCTGAGAATACATGGCTTGAAAGTGCCTATTCCTTTTCAACTCTTGGTCTAACTCTGCTTTTGTGGCATAGCGATGCGCCTTAAAGTATACTTGCCGTGCATAATACACGGCACAATTAAAAACCTTATTTGATTCACTACAAATATACTCAATTATTGCTTGAGTATCTCGATCTGTATGAATCAAAACTTGCTGACATCCGAACAATATAATCACATCCCTTGATATTAGTCATTGTACCATAATAAAAGACAAGAATGCGGGATAAATCCCGCTGTCTTTACGACTCGTTCGGTTTCATCCCCCGACGCTCAGTACGGCGGCTTTCACCATCGCTTTCCTGTAACGAAGCGAGTTAAAATCTGGGCGCTCCCCAAGTTACTTCCCCGGAAGAACCGGGGAAGGAGAAAAAGCCTTGATCTGGTGGGGCGGGTAATCAATACCCGCCCTACACAGCTAACTTAAATGTGGAACAGCTTACAAAACAGTCCCTATTTCCTTCAAATAAACCCGTGTAAACGGTTCATCATCCCCCAGAGTATACTGTTCGATCAATCCCTGGCGGCGAATAGAAATACTATTTCCTTCCCTCATCACAACAGTATCGTCATCAGTGCTTTCTCTGACCAACATCATCTCAGTTTCCCCTGGATTGTCCAGCACCACCATATTGCTGCCCCGATAAAACATTCCCTCAGCTTCCAAAATATCTTCGGGATATTCAGCAATTAACAAATCGAGCTTGGGATTCCGCAGCAAACTTTGCAAGTTGAGATGGTAATTCTTATTCAAAACTTTTTCAGAACGGTTAACAAAAAGTCCACCGCGACAAACAGCACCGATTGTCCAATCGGGATGCTGCAACAGAACATGATCGATGGTTTCTTGTAGGTCATGTACCGAAATTCTGTTGAAAGTAATAATTGGAATTCTGGCTGACTTTCCCGATTCAAAGAAAGTTTCGATAATATGCGAAGGCACATCAACTCCTTCGCCGACAGCGGGGTTGAGGTGCATGAAAATTCCCGGCGCGGCATTGATCTCGATAATCCCAAAATTGCCTGTTTTCCAAGATTTGGCGAGAGTTTCTGTTACCACATCAATGCCCAAACAAGTTAACCGAAAATGTAGGGCGATATCTTGAGCCAAAACAATGTTATCCGGGTGAATATTGCGGGTAGCGTCGATGCTGACGCCGCCTGCAGAAAGATTAGCAACTTTGCGTAGAGACACAGTGCGATCGCGACTTAGCACACTATCCAATGACAGCCCTTGTTCTTCCAGATACATTTCCATCGCTTCGTCGGACTGAATTTTGCTCATCGCCGAAGTTGGCGTATCCAAACGTTCTGGTTTGCGGTTTTCACGGCGGATCAATTCGCGAATTGTTGAGTCGCCATCACCTGTTACCGAAGCGGGCCGGCGTTCAGTTGCAGAAACAAATTTGCCGTCAACGCATAGCAGCCTAAAATCCGATCCTTTGATGCTGTTTTCCACAATTACTCGCACCGGGTCTGTTTCGGGAATGGCCTTAACTGCTCTTTTAAAAGCTGCCTGCAATTCCTCACCATCTCGGACATCTGCGGTTACGCCAATTCCTTTATGACCGACTACTGGTTTGATAGCAACTGGGTAGCCAATTTCTCTAGCAACTGCCAGAGCTCCGTTTTCTGTGGAGACGATATCGCCTTTGGGAACAGGAAATCCTAATGTAGCGAGAAAAGCTTTACAATCGTCTTTGCGCGTGGTAAAATCTGAGTCTAAGTGGCTATCACAATCAAAGGTAGTTGCAGAGCCGCGAACCAGTTTTTTGCCGTACCCATATTGCATTAGTCCTTCATCCCACAAATAAAATGCGGGAATGCCTTTTTGGGATGCCGATCGCATTAACGAATAAACTGTCGGGCCTCCGTAAACTGACTGCCGGAACATATTTTGCAGCGCGCCCATTTGTGCTTCCAAGGGAAAGTCTTGATTTTGATTGATGGCTTCAAACCAATCCCAAACTGCGTAAACTACTGCTCTGGCGGTGCGGGCGTGAAGTGCTTCTATGCTGATTCTGTTAAAATGAGAAAACGGCTTGATGTTCCAGTGTTGGAAGTGCAAACCCATGTCGAGTTTTGCTACTTCTGAGGCGGTACGACCGAACAGTTGGGCATGGTTAGAGAAATTTTCGTGCAGGAGTTGCGGGTAGCGATCGCTAATAATTTCGTGGTAATGTGCGATCGGCAAAGGTTCGCTCGCGCCCGTTACCGCTAAATCAAAAACTAAAGCCGCGGTGTCTAAATAAGGGTTGGGCCCGATATAGTGTTTGAAGTTAAAAACATCAAAAATATCGGTTTTTCGAGCATTGACGCGGGATATTTCAGTGGTTTTTTCTTGCAGCATTTTCTAACCTCCTTTGAGCTAATTTTATACCGTAACTTTATAGTCGCTGCATGGGATACTACCTGCGGGCATAGATATTCCAGCAGTGAGATAAATACTCCGACCAATTCTGCCTTCAGTATTGCCCGAAAGGGGGAGTGGGAGAGTGGGGGAGATGGTGAGAGTGGGAAAATATTCCTTCTTCCTTCAACATCTGACTAAGCATTGATGACTAAGCATTGATGACTAAGTATTGATAACTAAGCACTTATGACTAATTACTACTTCCTTCCCCCCTCCCGACAAAAGCTATAACTTTTGAGAGGTACACTCTGTACTTATAATTGTTTATGACAGTGAAAGAAAATTTAAGAGGCAGCAAATTATGAAAATCGCACAAACTGCTCTCAGGGAAAAAGTTCACCACTTAGCTGAGGAAGCCTTTCACCGGAAGCTAATTTCTGGCTACGGCGATGGTCAAAACAGCAACGAATATCAGATTGTCTGGAACGGCAAACCCAGGCACCTCCCTTTAGAACGGGCGAGTACCATATTGAGCAATTTGATCGAGCGATCGCACTAACGGGCGATCGGACTAATTGAGGACTTACGCTCATCAATCCGATTTCTACGAGCAATCAGAGGAGGATTAGCGAAGAATCGGATCAGAAACCGGATTGATCACCGCGCGCGCGTGGGCCCTGTAATTTAAGCTCATTTCTTGACCCCTCCTATCTCCTGTTAGGGGGGGTAAGTTTGTTTTCTCCATCATCGAGGATGAGTTAAATAGATAGTCCTAGACGCAGAAACCGGTATTTTTTACCAGTCGCGGACGCAAAAGCTCTCTCAAAAACGGGGGTTTCTCAGTTAAGGTTTTCCGCTCACACGCAGAATTTTCGTTCCTATTTCCGGTTTCTTTAATCTAGTGCCTCCAGGACTGTTTACAAAACCATCGTTACAGCCCTGCGCCAGAGTAAAAAAACACCAGAACGCTATAGCTGTATGCGCCCTGGAGGGGTAGAAGTCTGAGATGTTTTTGGTATCTAGATATACCTTTTGGCCGTTTTCGGAAAAAAGAAGTTTGTGTTTTAGTGAAATTATTAATAAATTAACAGTGGAGATAATATGGCGAGCAACGCAATTCAGGGGAAGTTGCTAATTATTGGTGGTGCCGAAGACAAAGAGGGGGACTGCAAAATTCTGCGGGAATTCTTGCGCTGCGCCGGAGGCACTAAAGCCCACATTGTTGTCATGACGGCTGCGACAAGCCTGCCGGGAGAAGTGGGAGATAATTACATCCGAGTGTTTGAGCGGCTTGGCGCTGAAGATGTGCGAGTTGTTGACACCCAGAGACCCGAAGAGGCCCGCAATCCAGAGTATTTAGAAGCGATCGAACAAGCGACAGGCATATTCTTTACCGGCGGAGATCAATCACGGATTATTAGCTGCTTGAAAGACACCAAACTCGACGCAGCAATGCACAAACGCTTCTCTGAAGGGATTATCATTGGGGGCACAAGTGCCGGCGCGGCCATGATGCCAGACATGATGATTATTGAAGGAGACTCGGAGACAAATCCCCGCGTTGATGTGGTAGCAATGGGCCCCGGAATGGGTTTCCTTCCAGGAGTTGTCATCGACCAGCATTTCGCCCAGCGAGGTCGTCTGGGACGCTTAGTTTCGGCACTCTTGCTGCAACCTGCCGTGTTGGGATTTGGTATTGACGAAAATACAGCTATTTTAGTCCACGGTGACGAGTTGGAAGTCATTGGCGAAAACGCTGTAACTGTCATCGACGAGTCGGAAAAACTCCACGACAATATAGATGGACTGTTGAAGGATGAGGCTTTAGCGATTTGCGGCGCCAAGTTGCACATCCTCCCCCACGGATACCGGTTTAACTTGAAAACTCGCCAGCCGGTGCTGCATAACGTAGCAACTACAGCACAGACAGAAAGGGCGATCGCCTAATTTACTTGCAACTGGCAAACCTCTTAAAATTATGTAAGGTGAGCACTACACACCTTATCCATTTTACCAAGTAGGATGCTTAAAAACCCAGTTTCTGTATCCAAAAATAATAAAAAGAAGAGGATTTTACCTCTTCTTTTATTGCTACGGTTTCGGTTTTTTTAAGCACTTTTCTGTTCGCCAAAACTCGACTGCTGCCCTTCTTCAGTCGATATTAAATTCCACCCTTGAGTTCTCAGCTTCTGAAATGTTGCCCATCCATTAGAACCACCCGGTTCCCGGTAGTCGGCTACAGCCCACTGCGGAAAAGCTGTATAAGGCCGCCACGCCTGACGGGCATCGGTACGCAAGTGCAATATCTTTTCTCCATTGCCTCCGAGTCTGGGCAACCAACACATTTGTTTTAGCATTTTTAACACTCCAGAGTTTTACAGTAACGGTAATTCGCCAACATCCCACATTAAACTTTTAGAGCCTTAGAGCCACTGCTCGGAATATCTAACGGGTAAGAGGGACGAATGAGATTTTCACCAATTACCAATTACTGAGGTAGCAGCAGTCGTTAAAGCTGATGAAAGGTTCTACAAAGTTTGCCAGTCACAAACTATAAAACAAGTGCTGCCAAGACATAAGCAAAGATAATCATTGCTATTCTCGGCTCAAGCTTGGCTTAAAGTCAGGGGAAAAACCAGTAGAATAAAGGATTCATGTTTCTGGTTTCCCTTGCCTTATAATTACACGTCGATCCTCGCTCTTTCCGCATAAAATGACATCTTTCTACGGTATTACCCCTGTAGGCTAAAAAATGTTTCTTTAGTTACAAATGTTAAATGTTCACCACGATTTATTTAGTTATCAAAAGTTAAATTACTTTTCATACAATACTTCGGACAGTTTTGAATACCCAACCGTAGAATAAGGGTTTCAAGGCTCCAAGGCAAGTTCGCTACCAACGGAAAATCTAGGGTTTCAGACTACGAACTCAAAACAGTCTGGACTAAGTAGTCAGACACAATTAATTACACAAATACATAGTAGAATGATATTTCCGGCAAAATTATGAGTTAATTACACTTTCATATGATGTTTATCAGAGAAATAAACCATCTTTCGTCTAAATTGTTACAGCGAATTTATCGCCAAAGCCGACATCATCAGGTACGTCAACGAGCACATTGCCTCATATTAGCTTCGCAAGGAGTAAAAAAAGGAGAGTTAATGAATATTTTCAGCATAAGTTATAAGACCCTCTATAACTGGTTCAATCGGTGGGAAT
>NZ_JAUBRA010000030.1:0-75019 GCF_036701555.1 Microcoleus sp. Pol10D4 | reverse complement strand
GACTAATTATAAAATGGAACCGAAAAATAAAAAATAAAGGTAACTTAGTTAATGCAGTTTAGATGTCGAACAGCTTACTTCCAGAAAAAGGGCCAGAAAAGCCTAGCTGTTGTAATTTCTGGATGAACTCTCGACGCTTACAAGGTGTCCAACGGCTCAAGGCTAGGCTCCTGATTTAAATCAATATTGTCAATGACGGGCATTCGATGTCGCAATTTCAACCCTAGCAAAATCCAGTCTTCCAAAGTTGATCGCAACTCATTTTGACACTCTTTTAAAGTTGAACCAAAGGCGATGACTCCCTTGCAAACAGGAATTTTCCCAACAAAGCTATGATCTTCAAGTTTGTCATACGTAGCCTCAGCCATCGCTTTGTCAACGTATTCGCTCAGAATGAATTTTACAGTCATTGAGTTTCCTTTTGCTTGTCGAATATTGGAATGTCCTTCACAGTTACATCCATTATATTTGTTTTTGTCAAGTTCCGGGATTTAGATTTCCGAAAAATGTTTTTGCAACAAATCGTGAATAAATCGATAACGCCGATCGCCAGTTTTTTGCAGCAGCAGGCGATCGGTCGCAGCATCGAGAAAACGCCTGTAATCCCAAGGAATGTAGCCGTTAGACCACAGAACCAGGCGCAATATAAACCTTTCAATCCCCGGAATTCCCGGCAACAAAGCACTAATTACCGCAGCAACAGCACCCGCAACTATTCCCCAAATCGACCCGGAGACTAGGGTGGCAATTAATCCCAAAATCACCCAAATCAGCCCGCCAACCAGCTTAACTCCAAACTGATACTTGCGCCTTTCCTCGCCTGTTTGCAGCCAGCTAGACGGTATGCGATCGAGGTAAAATTCTTGAATTCCTTGCTCTTCCATCCTTCTCGCCAACCATCCCAGCCAGTGGCGAATTTGTTCGGGCCGCAGTTCCTTACCTCTGGGATACTGCTTGACTTGTCCGGTCATTTGGTGGCGAATATAGGCAGTTAACAAATATTTGCGCTGTTCTTCTGCGGAAGTTATGCGCTTCCAAGCTTCAATTAAAATATCGTCGTAAGCCAAAGCCATCATGCTCAAAAGCAAGGGAACTTTTGCCAATTTCAACAACTCCGGCTCGTGCTCAATGCTGTACCAAAGTTCGCGGCTTCTGGCTTCTAGCAGATAATTCTGAATTTTAGTTTCTGTTAAAGGTTTCAATAAAACCGCTGCTTGCAGGCGAAATCTAGTCTGGCAGTTTTTGTAAGCTTCAAAACTGCTGCAAGCTACTAAATGTTTGGGTTTAAATTCGCTTTCAACAAACTGATTGATTGCTTGAATGCAGATATTTTGGCGGTCGGTTTCTACTTCGTCCAAGCCGTCGAGGAGAGGCAGCAATTGTTGTTCGGCAAGCCATTTTTTGCCA
The DNA here is from genome assembly GCF_036701555.1 of Microcoleus sp. Pol10D4. Lineage (NCBI taxonomy): Bacteria > Bacillati > Cyanobacteriota > Cyanophyceae > Oscillatoriales > Microcoleaceae > Microcoleus > Microcoleus sp. Pol10D4. The sequence goes on along the minus strand of NZ_JAUBRA010000030.1, from coordinate 73,612 downwards.
ACAGCAGGAGAGATGCCGTATTTGAAGTGAAGTTGAGCAATTAACCAATCTGCGATCGCCCCGGATTCTGCTTTCCACGATCCGAGTTCAAACAGCACTGGTACTGGAAAACTAGCATCTTTTTGGGCGCGGGAAATTAACACGCGAGCTAATTCTAGCAGCGTTGTAGTTTTGCCTGCACCCGTGGCTCCCAAAATTACCAATTTGCCACCGCTGCGATCGAACACTTTAGCAATGCTGGCTTTGGGAGGAAGCCGAAAACTCGGACGGTTGCCGGCTTTCACTTCCACATCCCAACAGCGGTTAACACCCGTTGGCGGCGAGTCTTGACTGAGGTTAGCCAGCACAGCGGCGTGCAAAGACTGCGATCGTCCTGCTTGGACTTCCTGCTTCACCTCCTCCAACAATCGATCGCGAGGCGGTTGTAATCTCAGAGGAATCAATTTTGACATTTTATGTACCTCGCGCTGAACGCTTACTTTCGCAAATTTGCGCGCAAATACCCCAGAGCAAGATTACCATCAGTATAGGCGTCCAGTATATATTGACTCAAATTATTGCGACAATTATCCATGTAAAATTTTATATAAAAATCCTGACCCTGTGGCCCGCACTAGGTATTTCCACTATAAATTAACTGGCGATCGCCTCAACTCCCAAACAAAAATTATTAGTATAGATACAGAGAGGGTTTTTTATGTCATTTACGAAGGCTCAAATCATCACAGTAAGCTTAGCAGGAGTGGCAACAGCGGTGGGAGTAGCTGTTGCCACTATACAGTCGGGTGCGATGAAACAATCCCATCCTCCCCTTGCAGAATCACCGGCATCCACCACAAACCAGATTGCAGGGCCGACGAACAACCTTGAATCTCGGCAACCAGAACCTCTGCAAGCACAAACCCAGGCCGCACAATCTCCGAAATCCGAACCCCAACCTGCAAAAACCCCAGCACTTCAATCCTCGCTAGTTGCAGGAGTTTCTGGGCCAAAAGTTGAGCCAGTAGTTGTCACACCGCCAAATTCGGGTTGCAAAATCAGCCAAGCTGTAGTCAGCGATCCGAATCCACCGCTAAATGTGCGATCGATCCCGCAAGTAAGGGGCAGCAACATAGTAGGAAGACTTAAAAATAATACCTTTGTTTCAGTCGTCGAAGAACAAAACGGTTGGCTGCGAATTAACGATCCGCCCGGTTGGATTGCCAAAAACCGCACCGAAAGCAGTTGTTCTAACGTCAACCAGCAGATTAATTTTCGGCGGGGAGGAGATGAGGCAATTGTTAAAGGTCGAATTATCGGCGGAGGCACCCACTCTTACCGGATTCGCGCCCGAAAAGGTCAAACTATGACTGTTAGGAATCGCAAAGATGTTTTCCCCCAAATTATAACTCCTGGTGGCAAGCTTTTAGCAGGAGATGCTTATCAAGGCAATGAAACAGAGTGGACTGGAAAAGTGCCAGTAACTGGCAATTACACATTAGAACTAAACTCAAATTTCCGGGGATACGAATACGAATTTTCGGTTAAATTACGATAAGTTTTCTGACATATTTAGGGAGACGGCAGTGCCGTCTCCCTAACCGGATATGCAACTTTTAATCAATAGTATAATTAAGGAATCGTTCCAAGCGATATATCAAGAATCGCAAATTTCTGCCAATCTTCCGAATCAAAGTGCCACCATTCAGTTGTGATACTCATAAATCCGTGTTTTTTCATCGCATCCTTAAGCACTTGACGATTTTTCCGAGATTCGGCGCTGCCGCCTTGATAATCTCCGTGAGCTTTTTCGGTAAAATCATCGTAAGGTGTTGGCATTTCCAATTCTTTGCCAGTGCGATCGACTAAAGTCAAATCAATAGCAGCACCGCGATTGTGTCGCGAACCCCTAGCAGGATTAGCAACATAGCGCGGATCTGGCCAAGCTTGCCACATTTGCTTAGTCACAGAGAAAGGCCTGTAGCAATCGTAAACTTTCAAACCCAATCCGATTTTTTCCAAATCTGTTTGAACTAGCCCTAACTGTTGAGCAACGGAACTTCTCAAAGCGCATTTCGATATAGGGTAAAGTTTCCGTTTCAAGAAATTATTAGTAGTGGCGTATCGGATATCGAGGCGAATGTTGGGATTTACGGTGCGGATGTCAACCAGTCGCGCCCCACTGGGAAGTTGACTCATGAAAATACTTTCAGGTACTACTGGGTTTGATTCTGGTTGGGTATTTTGCACTTGTGGCGGCTCCTGGGCGCGAATAGATGTTGTATAATTCAGTGTGGTTGTAGATAGTAATACGAGGATGAATAGAATTAGATATCTTGTAAATCGGTTTAATTTCATAGCTCTGTTAAGTGGAGATTTAATAGAGTTTTTACATTTGATATTTTGGGGAATTTTCCCGCTTTTCGTGTGGTCTGTCAGCCCGCCAGACCGACAGGGGTTGAAACCCCTGTCTCACAGCTAAAGTCCTCTGAAGAGGACTGAAATAGTTCTCTAAAACTTTTATTTTATGAGTCTTTCAGTCGGTTTTAACCGACTTTAGCTATGAGACGGGGGTTTTAACCCCCGGCGGACTGTGGGACAAGCGCGAGAATGATAAATCACTTCTCTCTATGAGTCATTTTCAATTGTTAATTGTCCTCAAATTCCCAAGCGCTGATACACTAAATCTAAATGCCTCAATTGATACTGCGGATCGAAACAATCATCAATTTCTTTGGTCGTCATCTTAGCCGTTACCCGATCGTCCTTAGCAATTAAATTGTAGAAATTGCCGCCCGGTTTGTTCCAAGCTTCGTGAGCACAAGATTGCACAATTTTGTAGGCGTCTTCGCGACTCGTGCCTTTTTCTACTAAAGCTAACATCACGCGCTGGCTGAAGATGACTCCGCCGTAAAGGTTCATGTTTTGCTTCATGTTTTCGGGATAGACTAGCAGGTGTTTTACTAAGTCTGTGGTTTCTACTAACATGAAGTGAGTTACTGTAGAACTGTCGGGCAAAATCATCCGTTCTACGGAACTGTGAGAGATGTCTCTTTCGTGCCAAAGCGCCACGTTTTCTAAGGCTGCGACGGCATTGGCGCGGACAATTCTTGCCATCCCTGTCAGTCTTTCCGATCGAATCGGGTTGCGTTTGTGGGGCATGGCGGATGAGCCTTTTTGCCCTTTGGAAAAGAATTCTTCGACTTCGAGAACGTCGGTGCGTTGCAGGTTGCGGATTTCTACTGCAAAACGCTCGATCGATGCTGCTAAGAGTGCTAAGGTTTGGACGTATTCGGCGTGTCGATCGCGCGAAATGACTTGAGTGGATGCGGTATCGGGTTCGAGTCCGAGGTTTTGACAGGCGATCGCTTCAATTCGCGGATCGATATTAGCATAGGTTCCGACTGCGCCGGAGATTTTACCGACTGCAATGGACGATCGCAAATTCACCAATCGGGCGCGGCTGCGAAACACTTCGGCCAGCCATCCTGCTAGTTTAAAACCAAAGGTGATGGGTTCGGCGTGAATTCCGTGCGATCGGCCAACCATGACGGTATTGCGATGCTGTTGAGCCTGATAGCGAATAGCTTGACTCAATTCTTCGACACGTTCTAACAAGATATTGACGCTAGCGACTAATTGCAGCGCCAAAGCGGTATCGAGCACATCGGAACTGGTTAAGCCGAGGTGAATGTAGCGGCCGGCATCGCCTACATATTCGTTGACATTTGTCAAGAAGGCGATCATGTCGTGGCGGACTTCGGCTTCAATTTCGAGGACTCGTTTGGGGTCAAAATTAGCCTTAGCTTTGATTTCTTCGACTGCGGCGGCGGGGATGTAGCCGAGTTCGGCTTGAGCTTCGCAGACAGCGATTTCTACTTGCAGCCAGGTTTTGAGTTTGGCGGTTTCAGTCCAGATGTTGCCCATTTCGGGCAAAGTGTAGCGCTCTATCACGGTGGGAGTTGGGGAATGCGATCGTCTTATTGTACCTCTGCGCGAGGATGCAAGAGCTCGGGAGCTCAGAAACCGGGTTTTTTACGAAAATACTTCGTTGCAGGCCGCAGATGCGGTAAAAACCCAGTTTCTTTGGCTGAAGTGAAGAAACTAGGTTTTTGTATTTTTGTAGGGCCGATCGGCTACAATAGCCTAAACCTCGTTAGATGATAGGGTAGCTTATTTGTATGGTTGACGGTTGAGGATATGAAAATTCTTAAAGGAGAGTAGGTTAGTGAAAAGTAATACGAATTGGCAGAATGCTGGTCTTGGATTAATTGGTATTGCAATTTTTGGTGCATTAATAATCTGGGCTTTGTTTTATGGAATTGGTCAAGCCCCTTGGCAATTCATCACAATTCTGATTGCTTTATTGGGCGCATTGATTACAGTTGCAGGGAATTTTAATATTCAAATCCGTAATGAACAAAAGCCTAAGAAAATTGAAATATATGACAAAGTTATTAATCTTTTTTTTGATAGTATATTTGCCCAAAAATTAGGGCAAGCACCTAAAACAGAAGAAGAGTTAATTAAAAGCATCCATGACATGACACCTGATTTAATTTTATGGGCATCTGACGATGTTTTAAATCTATACATTAAGTTTCGCAAAATGGCTAATAGTATGCAAGATTCTTCAACCGCTCCTATTCAGTTATTTGGTCAAATGCTACTAGCAATGCGAAAGGATTTAGGACATCAGAATAATCAAATAAATGAGCAGTCGATTTTAGGTACATTCATAAATGATGTTGAAAATCTATCTAAATAAATGCCCCTACCCGACTACATCGACAACTCCCACCATAAACTCCATAATAAGAATACTCAATAAGAAGTAGTATCTAATTTAAAACAGCTATAGCTGCTGAATCTGTTCGGGAGGTTTAACAGTAACTAAGCTAGATTTGTTCAAAGCCATATCATTCAAATATGGAATAAGTGCAAAACCGATACACTCTGCTAAACGAGGCGGCACGGCATTTCCAATTTGCCACATAGCCTTTTTCATTGAACCTTCAAAAATAAATGAATCCGGGAAACTTTGCAATCTAGCCATTTCGCGAGCTGAAATAACGCGGTTGAGATAAGGATGAATATGAGTGCCGCCGTGATTTTCTTTAACAGTCATACTCGGTTTGCCCGGATACTGTCGCTTGAAAGCATCGGCGTAGCTTTCATACAAAGAACCGCCTGGTGGAACTTTAGCAAGTCTTTCCATGTACTCAACAGAATGACGAGTCCATTCGTGGTTAATTTCTGGTATGGGAGTATACTCTGGTAAATCATCAATTGCTGACTCAATCGCTTTGTATTGTTCCGGTAACAATTGCGGCTTCGGATAGGGATTTTGCATCCCGAATCTATTGGCAATAAAAATAGCTCGCGGGCGGATTTGCGGGACTCCATAGGTTGCGGATTCCAGAACAGCAACGGACATATGGGGATAGCCAATTTCCTGAAAAGCCTCGCAAATGGCTTGCTTAACAGCTCCTTTTTGTATAGTCAATATTCCGGGTACGTTTTCCATGACAACATACCAAGGACGTATTTCAGAGACTACGCGAACAAACTCTCTAAATAAGCGATTTCGAGGGTCGTTGGGGTCGCGTTTTCCTGCAACTGAGAAGCCTTGACACGGCGGCCCGCCTACAACAACATGAACTTCTGGCGAACCAATTTCAGCGAGCAACTTTTGGGGATTTAAGTTTTTTATATCGTCGCACAAGTGATGGCAATCGGGAAAGTTTTTTGTATGAGTGGCCGAGGCGATGGGATTAATTTCAACGCTTGCTATTGGTCGAAAACCTGCTTGCAATAAACCTTGGGTCATGCCGCCCGCGCCGCAAAAAAGATCGACAAATGTATAGTCTGATTTTGGCAGTGACTGAGATTCAACATCAATGAATATCTTGTAGGGGTCGCAGTCATTTGCTTCTAGTTCGCGTTGGATGCGTTCGTAACGCCCTAATTTTGCTTTCTTCTGCTTTTTGGCAGGAATTGGTTCTTCCTCTTTTGAGAATAAAGACAGTTGTATTGCTTCCATTTTATATTTGTTTACTGCGTTCTATCTGATGTTGCCCACTTGGGGCAGGTGTAGCGCTCGATCGCGCTTGGAGTTGGAGAGTGCGATCGTCCTATTGTACATCTGCGCGGGGATGCAAGACTCAGAAACCCTGTTTCTGAAAGTAACCAGGTTTTTGTTTGTAGTTTCGGCGATCGGCTACAATATGCTAAACCTCGTTAGCTGGCATTCTTCTCTATTCGCCAATAAATGGTTCCAAATAAATAGCCATTAATATTTTGGCTTGACTTCGCCCTTGAGTGTATTTACTCAAAAAGTATTGCGATTTTCAGGGTTATTCGCTAGAATAGCCAACCTGTCAAGTAAAAAAATCCCATCAACAAGACAGACATTTCCCACATCCGCTTATGACCATTGCCTATACTCCACCTTGGCTGCTGAACAACGGCCTATTAATGACGTTGTACACCGCATTAAGGGCTAGTCGCCGCTGGGAAAAGACGATCGCTCTCCCAGAACCCCCTTACCGAGAACACATCTTTACGGGTGCCTGTGGAGTCCCGATTTTCGGCTGGGTTGCCATCCCCGAAAATCCCCGATATACCATTGTCGGCACTTACGGCATTACTGGCGATCTGGATAATCAATGGTTTCTCAGGCTATTAGGCCGTAAAGCCTATGCCCAAGGCTGTGCAGTGGTGTTATTTGACTGGCGAGCTCACGGCAAAACTGCCCAACTCTCTCCCACCCTGACTTCTGATGGCCTATACGAAGGCGAAGATTTCGTTCGGATTGCTGCCGCTGCTAAAGAAATGGGATGTCCCGCGCCTTTTTGGTTCACGGGTTATTCTCTGGGCGGACAATTAGCCTTGTGGGCTGTAAAATCAGCTCAGACGATCGCAGATTGGGGGCCTGACTTAGGGATCGAAGAGTCAGAACTAGCAGGCGCGGCAGTAATTTGCCCCAGCTTGGACTCGAACCGTTCTCTGTCTTATCTAGTTAAAGATGAGTGGGGGAAATTTTTAGAAAAAGCGATCGCGCGACAGTTAAAAAAACTAGCAAAAAACATCGCCGCATCGCATCCGGGGGCGATCGATCCTGCCGCTATTGCACGCGCCAACAGCATTTGGGGCTTTGACCATGAACTGGTAATAGGCCCGTTAGGTTTCTCCTCTGTGGAAGAATACTATGAGGCTAGCAGCGCTCTACACATTTTGCCTCACCTCAATAAACCCACTTACATCCTTTATGCAGCAGATGATCCGATGTTTGATCCGGTGCTTGTCTCTGAGTTGCAAGCCATTAGCGCGAACAATCCAGCCTTAAAATTAGGGCTGACAGCCTACGGCGGTCATGTTGGGTATATCAGTAGTAAACGTTGTCAGAATGAATTTGCTGATAGCGATCGGTGGTGGGCATGGAATCGGATTTTACAGTGGTTCGATACCTTGAGTGTTGATTAAGATTATAAAATAAAATCTGAACACTCCTCGGCAATAGTTGCGAGGATCAAATGATTAGGGGGTTTAATCCCTCTAGTCCAGAACCTTAAAACTATTTCGCAAAAACACTAGACATCTGGGCACAAGCTGAATGGCTTACTGGCAGTCAATTGTGCATAATTTGCACAGCCAGTTGGCTTAACCTAGATGTGACGATCGCATAAGGATTAGAAGCAATTATTATAGTTGATAACTGGTGAATAAATATCGATTAACTTATTCGTTTTTTTGAGAATAGTGTCAGCTATTAACTAGGTAAAACTAAAGCTCCAACTCTCAATCTAATCAAACCGCAAAGAGCGATAATTACTCTCTCGTATTTAGAGTTCGCTGTAGTTGGCTAGCATTGTTAGTGTTATCTTCCCACGTCCTTGATTGATGCCCTCGTCCTCGGCAACAACAAACAGCACCGCCTCGTACAAAATCTTATTTTAGTTGAGAGACGGGGCGATCGCATCAAAACCAAAGAAACCGGGTTTTTGGCCGTTGCTGTCGGTTTTAACGCCGTATTCTCGTAAAAAACCCGGTTTCTGAGTACCCGCGCCTCGATTTTCAGCTTTTAGAGAGATGTAAAAACTCGCCCGATCGCTACACTATGATTAATTAGGAACTCAGCAATTTTGGAGAAGAGGTGAATTGAAATTCGTTTCCGACCCGCAAATAAAAGTCAAAATCCGCAAAATGAAAGAGCGGGTGCGGTGGCAAGAACAGTCGATCGTCGATCGGGGAATCGACCAAACTCGGATGGTTTTGGAATCTCAAACCACCGACTCTCCTGAGTTTTCGTTTTTAGTCGTAGGCGACAGCGGCACGGGCAATCACCGCGGCCACAATCCCCAGCGGCAGATTGCCGAACAGATGGTCTCCGAACGCGAAACTTGCCGTTTCGTCCTCCACACGGGCGATGTAGTTTATCTCGTCGGTTCCAGCGAATATTACTTGCAAAACTTTATTCGCCCCTACCGAGAATTTATAGTCGGTGGCGAGCATCCCTCTCGGATTGCTTACGATCGCATGGTGTTTAACTTTCCGTTTTTGCCCGTACCGGGAAACCACGACTATTACGACTTGCCCATAGTCTACGGCATTCTGTCGGCGACAGCTTTGCCGCTGCGCCGGCTGTTGGGTTCCAAGTTGGATCTCGATGTCGGCTGGCGCGGTTCCGATCGCGGAAACACCTACGCCAAAGCCTTTCTCGACTACCTGCAAGCTCACAAAATGCCCGGAGATATCGATCGCCACCTAGACGCCCACTACACCGCCAGCACCAGCACAGGCCGCTGCCTCCGCTACCAACCCGGACGCTTTACCCGCTTACCTAACCGCTACTACACCTTCCGCAGTGGCGGCATCGACTTCTTCGCCCTCGACTCCAACACCTTCAACGAACCCTTACCGATCCCGAAAACCAAACAGGGCGACATTCGCCGCCAGAATTTGGAACTCGATCGTCAGAAGTTGGAACAAGAAAAATTGGCAATGATCGAAATCTGCGATCGGCTCAACCCCGAAATTCCCGAGGAAGCCGAACAGCTAGACGACTTGGCCGCCAAATTAGAGCAAGTTGACGAAATGCTCATGGATATTGACAAACAACTGTCGCCCCACCAAACAGCCGCCACGGACGTGGAACAGCTCGAATGGCTGAAAAAAAGGCTGATTAATTCTTGGCGCGATTCCGAAGTGCGGGGGCGGGTAATTTACCTGCACCATCCCCCCTACGTGACCGAGGCGACAAAGTGGAATCAAGCTCAAACTTTGGCGGTTCGGTGGCGATTGCGCGAGGTACTCGACACGGTGGCCGATGCAGTTGGGGATGTGGCGCGGGGGCGCCCGCTAGTAGATTTGGTGCTGACTGGCCACGCTCACTGTTTGGAATACCTGCGGACTGGGGATACCGGACACGGCGACTCTGGGATTAATTGGATTGTCTGCGGGGGAAGCGGCCACAGTCTCCGCCGCCAGCGCCCGGAAGGGCCGATGTTGCAGGAAGCATTGAGTCCTGAAGCTTATCGGTTGGCGCGGCAGTCTGGTTCCGAAACAGCTAGCCGGCGGGTAGCGGAGTCTTTGCTATTTGTCGGCCGCAGCGGTCAAGGTTCCCACAAACGCCGTCCTTATTCGTGTTTGCGGATTGATGTTCTCGATGGGTGTCCCCCGAAGTTCCGCATCCGACCTATGGTTGTCGAACGATTTGAGGGGAAATGGCAGGAGATATCGATCGAACCTTTTGTGATTTAACTTTCGTTTTTCTGCAAGTTTCGATCGCCCTTAAACAGGTGGACTTTGACCGATTCCGGTTCCCGCTTTTTTAAGGCTAGAGGCGATCGAGAGCCGAACGATCGCACAAAATACTTTTATCAATTTAATTCAGGACAAAAATTCAATGATTGCTAACTTAACCGCCACCGGCTGGGAAATTATTTACCACCGCGCCCATGCTTTGCTCGCCGCCCAACTTGGCGGACAGTGGAAGCGCTCGAAATCTCCGCTTCGCTTGTACGAAACCATAGCCGCGATTTCGCATCACGATGATTTGGAGAAAGAGTGGGAAGATAATATTTTAACTGAAGCGGGCGCGCCCTTTGATTTTACGTTGCAGACGGAAACTTCTCTGCCTAAAATTAAAGCCATGACGGAGAATTCCCTATATCGCGGTAGGTGGGTAGCAATGCTAATTTCTATGCACATGAGCTATCTCAATGAAGGAAAGCGGGGAGAGTCGAAGGAACTCGACGAGTTTTTGGACGAACAACTGGAAAATCAAAAAAAATGGCAAAAAGAGTTGAATATTTCTGAGGAAGATGCTAAGGCAGCTTATGCTTTTTTCCAGTGGTGCGATCGGCTATCATTAATTCTTTGCTGCCGCGAGTTACCCGCCGGAGAACGAGCTTTAGAAATTACTGTCGGCCCGGACGGCAAGCGCTACGATATTGTACAGCACAGCAACGAACTCGTGACTGTAACTCCTTGGCCTTTTGAAGACGATAAGTTTACTGTGAACGTCGAAGCGTGCAATTTGGATAAAGTCAAGTTTGACAGCAACGAGGAAATTAAGGAAGCGCTGCAAAAAGCTCCGCGCCAAGTCTTAGAGTGGACTTTTGTCAAGTCTTAATTAAACCTTTGAAAAATAGGTGAGGGTTGTTGTGGAAGTTTAGCGGGCATGACATTTGTGTTAACTTAATGTTAAAACCATGTCTCATATTATGTCGGGTCGATTACCCCTAATAAGGTAGGGGCGGGTTCACGAAAAATATCTGCCAATAATTGACAATCTCAAAAACCCGCCCTGTTAATCGCGGTCACTCGATCGGACATGATATCAATCAGCGTTATAGTTGAGTCTTGCTCTCCCTTAACTCCCCTTAATAAGGGGGGGATAAGAACAGTCAAAATGGGTCTTATTAAGGGGGATGTGATGGCTATCGAAACTTCGAGACCAACGAAAAAAAATCGAGGGTTTCAGTTCAGCCATTATCCATTACCTATTACCTATTACCAACTATGAAACGTTCAGCTTGCCTAATTTTCAATCCAGTCGCCGGCAACAGCGACCCCGACCAAGACTTAGCTAGAATTCAGGAACTTTTAGAGCCTTTTATTGACTTAGACATTCGGCTGACAACCCCCGAATTAGACGCAGATCAAATCGCCCGCGAAGCAGTTGATAGAGGAGTTGAGGAAATTATTGCTTGCGGGGGCGACGGCACATTATCTGCAGTTGCTGGGGCGATTGTGGGCACAAATATTCCTTTAGGAATTATTTCGCGGGGAACGGCTAATGCTTTTGCTAATGCTTTAGATATTCCGAATACAATTGAAACCGCCTGCGCCACTATTTTTGGAGGGTTGACGCGGGTGGTGGATGCGGCGATTTGCAACGGTGAAATGCCGATGGTTTTGTTATCTGGAGTGGGTTTTGAGGCAGAAACCGTCGAACTAGCCGATCGCGAAATGAAGAATCGCTGGGGAATGCTGGCTTACATTTTGTCGGGAATTAAACAGTTAAACAATTTAGAAAGATTTGAAGCGGAAATCGAAACGGAAGATAGAATTATCAGCCTTACTGCTGTCGCGGTGACAGTGGCGAATGCAGCGCCGCCTACTTCGATTTTAGCTCAAGGCCCGGCGGGGATCGTTTTTGATGACGGCTTGCTGGACGTGACGCTGGTGGCGCCTGAGAATAAAGCTGGGGCGATCGCAGCTTCTTATCACCTTTTGCAAACAGCTTTGAGTGGCAATCCTACGGATCGCGACGACATCGGTTATTTGCGGGCAAAAAAAGTAAAAATTAGTGCCGATCCGCCTCAAAAAGTGGTTGTAGACGGCGAACTCATCGGCATGACTCCGGTTTCTATTGAGTGCGTTCCGGGAGGTTTAACTATTTTTGTACCGCGAGTTGAAGAAAAACCCGTGGTAGAAAAACTCACCGGTTTAGCGGACATTGAAATTACATTGAAGCCCTCAACTTAAATTTTTTAGCGACACAAACAATAACAAAGACCGCGCGGGCGGTCTTTGTTTTTTAGGCGTCTAAAATTTGGCGAATGCGGCGCTCCAAACGTTCGAGATCGAGTCCACCTTCATCGCGGCTGATGCGGCGCACGGTGACGTTAACATTGCTCAAATCTGCCAGCAAATCTTGCAGGATTTCTTGTTGCTGCCGAGCTTGAGTTATTTCGCGCGGTTCCTGCACCAAATCGCGAACAATTGTATCTTCTGCGCGCGAAGCAACGATCGGGTCTGGTTCGCCGTCTACGTGCACGAAAGTGCGCCGGCCAGGCCCCCGTTCTTCTTCAATTGGTATTACTGCTGTTACTCGATCGGAGCGTACATATTTGCCAAATCCAAGGTGGACTAAGACAGAAGATTGTATTTTCATAGATAGCAAATTTTATTTGTTAGTTATCTATATTTTAACTTTTAAATATCGTATATGACAACTCAATTAGAGCTATTATTGCTACAATTTATTTCGGCTTTTACTGTGTTTTATAGTTGTAAAATCTCCTAAAAAGTGCTAAGTTAATTAACTGAATATAACTTACCAACGGTGGGTCAGAAACCGGGTTTTTTAGGAAAAGACGCGCTCCTACCAGCAGATTCCGTAAAAACCCGGTTTCTTTGGTCGGAGCGCGTAAATCCTGTTAACATAAAAATAGAGCTGTTTGCGATCATCGCCCGCAGCGCATTTCAGGGACACAGCCTACCGATTCTAGATTTGAGCATTACTTCCACAGAAAAACAGGAAAGCCTAAATCATGCTAATTAGTCTCGACTTAGTTATCAGTCTCCTGACGACAATTCCCTTCGGCACCCTACAAGACAAGCTTCAGCGCAACGAAAGAGTCATCAAAATCTTAAAAAAATTTAACCTCGATCCTGATGCTCCGCCCGCAGATTTTAGCGGAGTTTACGTTTATACTTTAGTCGAGTACGGCGCTGGCAAACCCAAACAAATTTTAGAACTGTTTCGCCAAAAAGAGATTGAATCAGCATTTCGCAAAGCCTTCGAGTCCGATAGCCCAGCCATTTTAATTCAAGCAGGCGATGAGTTTCTCAGCGAGTCTGCTTTGGGTCGGGAACTCCGAAATTTAGGGATTGACCCCAGACGGGAATTCATGGCGTTTGCGGCCGTGTTTATGGAGGTAGCAAAGCGGACGAGATCGATCAACGACGTGATGGTGGGAAATTCGATCGCATCTTTGCAAAAACGCCTATCTTTGGTAATGGATCGCATCGAACGCCTGCCCACTATCGAAGGAATTCGCACCGAGTTTGCACGACTGGAAGCTGAAGATTATCCCGCACTTCCCGCCGCCGCAGCATCAACTAATATTCAAAAGTCTCAAGCTTTTATTTTATCACAGCAAGTTCGTGGTTGGTTTGAAACATTAAGTTATAAGTTTGAAACCTATCACATCTCGGAAGATAACTATTTTGAATGGATTATCAATGTTCCCGTCAGACGCAATCGGTACGATCGCATTTTAGTGCGCGGAATAGCCGGAGAAGCCGGACTCAGAGACATCTCAGCCTTGCGCGAGTCGGTAGAAAAACAGCGCACCGATGAAGGCTGGTTAGTTACGGCCCGCCGCATCAGTCGCGCCGCGCGGGATGAAGTAGAAAAAGATGAAAATCGTAATTTAGCTTGCTATACGTTCGATGAATTACTCGACCAAGATGCCGATTTTACCGCTTATCTGGATTGGCTAGAAACAGAAATTACCAGCCGGAAAATTAATACAAAATACGTGCCGCTAGCTTGTACGAAAGAAGAAATCGACCCCGATACTCACCGCAAGATAGGCGTGAGTCATTATGGCGAAGGAGATGGCTGGATCGAAGGTTATCTTGACCTGTGGTTGAATGACCCAGTAAAAGAACATATTTCAGTTTTAGGAGAATTTGGAACTGGAAAAAGTTGGTTTGCGATGCACTATGCTTGGATGGCGCTGCAACGCTACCGAAATGCTCAAAAGCGGGGATTAGAACGTCCGCGTTTGCCGTTAGTAATTCCTTTGCGAGATTACGCCAAAGCCGTTAGTGTCGAGTCGCTATTTTCCGAGTTTTTCTTTCGGAAACACGAGATACCTTTGGCGGGTTATTCGGCCTTTGAACAACTTAATCGCATGGGTAAATTTCTGTTAATTTTCGATGGTTTTGATGAAATGGCCGCTAAGTGCGATCGGCAAGAAACCATCAACAACTTCTGGGAACTAGCAAAAGCCGTCGTTCCCGGCGCAAAAGTCATCCTCACTTGCCGTACCGAACACTTTCCTGAAGGCAAGGAAGGACGGGCATTGTTCAATGCAGAACTGCAAGCATCAACAACCATTTTAACAGGCGAAATTCCCCAATTTGAAGTCTTAGAATTAGAAAAATTTAACGACGAGCAAATTAGGCAAGCGCTGTCATTTCAAACAGAAGCGGCGACTGTCGAAAAAGTGATGGGAAACCCGCAACTATTGGATTTAGCGCGTCGCCCGGTGATGACCGAGTTAATTTTGGAAGCATTGCCCGATATTGAAGCTGGAAAACCAGTCGATATGTCGCGGATTTATCTGTATGCGGTGCGGCGGAAGATAGAGAGAGATATCAAAGCTGAACGTACTTTTACTTCTGTAGCAGATAAGCTTTACTTTTTGTGCGAACTGTCTTGGGAAATGCTGTCTACCAACCAAATGAGTCTCAATTATCGCGGTTTTCCCGATCGCATTCGAGGCCTGTTTGGTTCCGTCGTGCAGGAGGAAAAAGACTTAGACCACTGGCACTACGACATGATGGGTCAAACGATGCTAATTCGCAATGCAGATGGAGATTATACTCCAGCGCATCGTTCGCTGTTAGAGTTTTTTGTCGCTTACAAATTTGCGGCGGAATTGGGAGTTTTGGCCGCAGATTTTACCGAATTAGTTGCGCCTGAACAGTCTTGTTTAGATCCTAATGCAGCGCCTCAAAAATATACTTGGTCTAATTATTGTCGATTGCAAGCCCAAAAGAGAAACAATGGTGAACTTATCGCGCCTTTGCAGGGATTTACTGCTGAAGATTTAGGACAACTCCGTCAGAGTTTCGGACACGCGCCGCTGACAAAAGCTGTGATGGATTTGTTGTTACCAATGGTAGGGGCGGTGTCCTCGTGCCGGCCCTGCCTTGATGTAGGGGCAGCTACGGAGGAATTATTGGAAATTCTGGAAGCAACGCGGGGCAAAACTGAAAGCGAGGTGGGTTATGTGGGAGGGAATGCGGCGACGCTGTTGGTGAAAATCGATCGCACTGCGTTAGAAACAAAAGACCTTTCTCGTGCAGTTATTTTAGGTGCTGATTTTACAAATGCTAATCTGCGCCACGTCAACTTTGCTGAAGCTAATTTGGCTAATTCAGCTTTTACTAAAATCTTCAGCAGCGTGCGATCTGTCATATTTAGTCCCGATGGCAAACTGTTAGCTACAGGTGATAGTGATGGCATAGTTCGCTTGTGGGAAGCTAGCAGTTGCAGAGAAATATTGACCTGTAAAGGACATACCAACGTGGTGGAGTCAGTCGCCTTCAGTCCTGACGGTAAGATACTTGCTAGCGGGAGCTATGAAAATATAATCAAGTTATGGGATGTCAAGACTGGTGAATGTTTAAAAGTTTTGCAGGGACATACCGGATCGGTAATGTCAGTCACCTTCAATCCTGATGGAAATATACTCGCTAGCGGGAGTTTTGATGGCGCGATCAGGTTATGGGATATTCACACGGGTGAATGCTGCAAAATTTTGCAAGACCATACTAAAGTTGTATTTTCAGTGGCTTTCCATCCTGCTGGTGAGATGTTAGCCAGTGGAAGCGGCGACACAACAGTAAGGCTGTGGAATGTCGGTACTGGTGAATGCCTCAAAATTTTGTACGGTCATACTAAAAACGTGTTTTCAGTAGCTTTCCATCCTGCGGGTGAAATACTTGCTAGTGGCAGCAGCGAAAAAACAGTGAAACTGTGGGATATCAGTAGCGGTGAATGTCTCAAAACTTTGGAGGGACATGGCGATCGAGTACGGTCAATAGCCTTCAGTCCTTCGGGCGAAATACTCGCAAGTGGAAGTCACGATCGAACAGCAAAGCTGTGGGATATTCGCACTGGTGAATGCTTGAATACTTTGCAAGGACATAGCAATCAAGTAAGGTCAGTCGCCTTCAGTCCAAACGGTGAAATACTTGTTAGCGGTAGTTACGATAAAACGCTGAGGCTGTGGGATATCGACAGCGGTGAA
Organism: Microcoleus sp. Pol10D4; assembly: GCF_036701555.1. Taxonomy (NCBI): domain Bacteria; kingdom Bacillati; phylum Cyanobacteriota; class Cyanophyceae; order Oscillatoriales; family Microcoleaceae; genus Microcoleus; species Microcoleus sp. Pol10D4. Next base: position 57,353 of record NZ_JAUBRA010000030.1, on the reverse strand, counting down.
TGCTTGAATACACTGCAAGGGCATCGCAATCAAGTAATATCGATCGCCTTCAGTCCAAACGGTAAAATACTTGCTAGCGGCGATGACGAACAAACTGTCAAGCTGTGGGATGTCAGCAGCGGTGAGTGCCTCCAAATTTTGCACGGGCATCTCGATCGGGTAAACTTAGTTGCATTCAATCCTTCGGGTCAAATACTTGCCAGCGCTAGTTATGACCAAACACTGAAACTGTGGGATATTCGCAGTGGTGAATGCCTTCATACTTTGCCAGAATTTGGCAATGAAACACGATCGATCGCCTTCAGTCCAAATGGTGAAATACTTGCGAGTGCAGGTTATGACCAAACGGTGAGGCTGTGGGATATCGGTACTGGCGAATGCATCAAAACGTTGCACGGACATAACAATTATGTATACTCGGCTGCTTTCAGTCCTTTGGGCGAGATATTTGCCAGTGAAGGTTTTGACGGAACGGTGAGGCTGTGGGATATCCATACTGGTGAATGCCTCCAAATATTGCACGGGCATACGGATTGGGTACGCGCGATCACCTTTAGCCAGAACGGTGAAATACTTGCCAGTGGAAGTATCGATCAAACAGTAAGACTATGGGATATCAACAGCGGTGAATGCCTCAATATTTTTCACGGGCATACTGATTGGATACGTTCAGTTGCCTTTAGTTATTCGGGTGAAATAGTTGCTAGTGGAAGTGTAGATGGAACGGTAAGAATATGGGATATCCGTACAGGTGAATGTCTAAAAATTTTGCAAGATCATACCAGTAGAATTAACTCAGTTGCCTTCAGTTCAAATGGAAAAATTATGGCTGCTTGCAGTCGTGATGGCAAAATTAGACTTTGGGATGTTGAGACAGGTGAGTGCCTCAAAATACTCAAAAGTGACAGACCTTATGAAAACATGAATATTGCAGGAGTTACGGGTTTAACAGAAGTTGAAAAAGCCACGCTCAAAGCTTTAGGGGCTGTTGAAAATTAATTATCGAAAAGTAGAAACTATGCAGTCAGCAATACGGATTACAACCAAAGTTCTTGCAGGAAATAAACTTGAAATTCAAGTGCCACCTGGATCGGTGGGCGAAGAGGTTGAAGTTTTTGTGATCATACCAGAAAAGCCGCAAGGCGGGCGGCGTAAGGTGTTGGAATTGCTTACAGAAATCCGCAGCCGTCATGTCTCTAGAACTGTTGAAGAAATTGACCGGGAACTAGAAGAAGAAAGAAACTCATGGGACAACTAAACCTACCATCCTCTGCTACAATTTACTTGGATACACAAGTCATTATTTACACCGTTGAAGCTCACCCGAATTACTATTCGCTTCTCCAACCCTTGTGGCTGAAGTTTCAAACAGGTGAGATTGAACTTATGACCAGTGAATTGACGTTACTGGAAACCTTAGTTTTCCCTCTGAAAAATGCTAACACTATCTTAGTCAGTGACTACGAACAACTTTTATTATCCTCAGATATACAGCTAGTTCCCATCACTCAATCTGTACTGAGAACAGCAGCTAATTTAAGAGCTAATACCAATCTCAAAACCCCTGATGCTATTCATGCTGCAACAGCCATCAGTGAAGGTTGTACGCTGTTTCTCACCAATGACAATGGATTTCGTAATGTTCCCAATCTATCTGTTGTCATCCTGAGTGATGTTTTGGCATCATAATCATAGGCGATCGCATTCCCAAAATAATGCTATTCTTCTCTTTGGATATATCTGAAAACCTGTTCAACCGTCAGGTTGACTTCGGGGAAGGCAGATGACAAAATACGATTTCTGATAGGACTTACACACGGGTGGTCAGAAACCAGGTTTTTTACGATAATACTTCGTTGAGGCCAGCAGAAACGGCCAAAAACCCGGTTTCTAATGTAGCCTACTGACTAAACTGTTGAGCGTAGTAGCCAGCGTATCGATCGCCCTTTTCCAGCAACTCCTCGTGCGTCCCTGATTCCACAATTCTGCCTTTTTCCAAAACTAAAATGCGATCGGCTCTCCGCACAGTAGCCAAGCGGTGAGCGATAATAAAAACCGTGCGATCGCGCATCAATCTTTCCAGCGCTTCTTGCACTAAACCTTCCGACTCCGAATCCAGCGCCGATGTCGCTTCATCCAAGATCAAAATTCTGGGATCAAGCAAAACTGCACGGGCGATCGCAATTCTTTGTTTTTGTCCCCCAGATAAATTTACACCCCTTTCTCCTACCCAAGTTTGATAGCCGTCAGGAAACTCACTAATGAATTGATGAGCGTTAGCAATCTCCGCAGCTTTTTGAACATCTTTCAGTTCATAATAAGATTGACCGAAAGCGATATTTTGAGCGATCGTACCCGAAAAAAGAATAGTTTCCTGCGGTACAATGCCGATTTGCCGCCGCAGAGTATTTAAGGTGACATCTTGAATATCAATACCGTCAATTAAAATCTGTCCCGCTTGCGGATCGTAGAATCTGGGTAACAAGTTTACTAAAGTAGTTTTACCCGCACCGGATGCACCCACGAGAGCGATCATTTCTCCGGGAAGCACCAACAAACTCATGTTTTGCAGAATGGGTGTCTCTGAGTTATAGGCAAAATTAATGTTGCGGTATTCGACTTTGCCTGTAACATGGGGAAGTTCGATCGCGCCAGGCTTTTCGACTACTGTCGGTTGAATTGCTAAGAGTTCAAAAATGCGATCGCTAGAAGCTTCTCCCTGCTTAAAATCCCCGTAGTTAGCAGTTGTGATAGCGATCGGGTCAATTAAAAGTGCCACTCCTGCGATATAACTGATAAATTGAGTACCTGTGAGATTTCCTTGAGAAATTTGCCAACCTCCCAGGAAAAAGAGCAAAATCACGCTCATCGCTTCCAGAAAGCCAACTACAACGAACTGAAGTGCTTTTACTCTTTCTGACAGATACTTAGCGCGACGGTTTTGTTCTGCTTCTTCTGCAAAGCGGGCAATTTCATAGTCTTCAGCCACAAATGCTTTGATTAAACGAATGCCGCTGAATACTTCTGTCAGCAAAGCTGATAAATCAGAGATACGATTTTGACTTTGGCGCGAGTAACTCAGCATTCTTTCGCCAAACCAGCCAATTAAAATAGCCATCAGCGGTGCAATAATTAATGCACCTAGAGTTAATTGCCAGTTGAGATAAATCATATATCCCAGCACGGCAATTAGCTGCAAAACACAAGGAATAAACTGATGAAAAAATTTATTTACGACTTCGCCAATGCGGTCAATATCTTCGGTGAGGCGGTAGGATAAGTCTCCGGTTTTGGCAGTTTCAAAGTAGCCGATATTGAGTTTTTGCAGGTGGGAGTAGACTTTTTTGCGGATTTCTAAAGCAATAGTCAAAGCAGCTTTTGCCATCAGCGTATCTTGACCGTACTGGGCTGTACCGCGAAGTAGAAATATAATGGCGCTGAGTGCAGCAATTTGAGCGAACCCTTGTAAATCTCCTTTTCCTATAAATTTGGCTGTTTCGCCAACTAGCCACGCTATAATTGGCCAAAATATGGTAAATACTACGGTACAAGCTAATGCTTTACCGATGGTTTGTTTTTGGGGACGGAGGTAGGGTAAGATTTGCCAGTATGTCGATCGAGTTTTCAAGATATTTTGCCCTCGCAAATTCTGTTTTTGGGGATCTCTGCAAGAATATTCAAACTTCGATCCCCCCTAACCCCCCTTAATAAGGGGGGAACAAGATTATTATTCCAAGTCCCCCTTTTGAAGGGGGATTTAGGGGGATCTCTGCGTCACTCATTGCGTAAGTCATAGAGATATTGGAGCCAGAATATGATAACAGCGATCGGACAAATCTCAACAATCATTCTTCACCAAAAGCATCCGGGATACAAAGCCCCCGGATTAATCTGTGGGTTAATTGTCCAATTCTTCAATCTAAAATCTAAAATCTAAAATCATTCTTGAGCGTCTGCATGAGTCGCTAGTACCTGAGCCCCCTCGACAACTGCACCCCGAAAGGCGGCTGATTGTCCGGGTGCAAGAGTAACTGGTTGAGCGAAGATAAATCCGTTGTCAATTAAATTGCCTGACTCGTCCAAAACTTCATAATTGACTTTGACATTCTTGATTGTTTTGCAGCCTTGATTAAGCACTTGACCGCTGAAAAAGTTGCCGTCATAATTAGTCGCCGCAATTGACACTTTTGCAGCGATATTGGAACCGGGAATGCAAGTTTGGGCAGTTCCCGATGCTGGCTGTTTCTCGCACAATTTGCCCAAGTCTACTGTTTTGCCGTCGGGGGTTTTCATGTAGCAAAATGGCTCATCAATTGGTGAGTTTTGAGCAAGTGTATTTGTAGCGTCTGTAAGCAAAGGGCGAGCCGATATCGGCGAGATTATAAAACTTAATAAAGCTACGGTAAAATGTAAAAGTTTCATATTTTTTTCGGCATAGTCTGAAATTAATTGTACAATATAGTTTGCCTCAAATCTAGGCTAGCATATCTATATTTAGGGCGAACCACCCTCACGTTGCATTGTGCTATGATAAGACATCAAACTTTAGAAAGTAAAGTAAAGTCATGGTCGTTACTCAAGATAACCCAGGACAAAAAACGTTAGAACTGATCGTAACTTGGGAGAAGTTGCCCGACGACTTCCAATTAGAAGAAAAACCAGTGGAGAATACAGGTCAACCGCTAATTGCTGGAGCACTGCGAGAAATCTTAGAACTGAGAGGATTGATCGAGCCACGAATGCTGATAGCCAGCAACTTTGGCATTTGCGCTACTGTCAACGGCGAGTTAGTAATCAAAGCACCTGATTGGGTTTATGTACCGTCGGTACTGCCCGCCGAATCGAGAAGAGACCGCAAAAGTTATACCCCAAACTTGGAAGGAGAAATCCCGACCATTGTCATGGAATTCTTGTCGGAAACAGACGGTGGTGAATATTCTGTAAAACGTACTTTTCCTCCGGGAAATTGGTTTTTTTATGAACAAATTCTGCAAGTACCAACTTACGTCATTTTTGACCCAGAAACTGGCTTGCTGGAAGTGTATCGCTTGCAAAATGGCAAATACGAATTAGAATTTCCCGATGCGGAAGGTCGCCACTGGGTGGCAGATATTGGTTTGTATTTAGGAACGTGGCGAGGGGAGAAAGAACAGCGTTCAGGCTATTGGTTGCGCTGGTGGGATGAAGCAGGAAATCTGCTTTTATGGGGTGTAGAACAGTTAGCAGTAGAACGCCAGCGGGCCGATCGCGAACGTGAACGGGCCGAACGACTGGCTGAATATTTGCGCGATCGGGGAATTAACCCGGACGAGATTATTTGATAAGTTGTACGCCATAAGCTGTTGGCATCTAAATTGTATTTTTGGGCGGGCGAGACGCCCACCCCACAAGAATTTCATCAAACTTGACTGTAAGATTTAGATATGTCTGGGCTGATCAGTAGGGTGCGCCTCGGCGCACCTTACGAGATTATCTAATACTCGGCTTCCTATTCCTAAGATTCTGCGCTCCGGGAACTTTCCGGCTGGGACGGCGACTGTTCAAACTGCTAGCAGTTCGAGCATTCAAAGCATCAGCAGGAGCTATCAAACCCAAATCTTGCAAAATTTCAACAGCCGCCCTTTGTCCAGTTTCGCAACCACCTTCCATGTAACCTTGATTTTCCAGGGAAGTGTGTTCCCCGGCAAAAAATAAGTTCCCAACTCGTTCGCCTTCAACGCCGTACATTTGCGTCCACTGTCCGACTAAATAGCAGGAATAAGAACCTTTAGAAAAGCGTTCTCCCGGCCAATAAGCACGCACAGCTTTGCCCGATCGCAAATTTCTCACTCCGGGAAAAACTCTTTCAAATTGGTTCAAAAATCTTTGTGCTTGGTCTTCTGGAGTTCCGGCACCGATCGACAAACCCTGCTTTCCTCCTGTAAAATTAGTAACTAAACCGTTAGGAGTAGGAGCAAAAGGCGTAGCTTCCCAGGTATTTTGGAATCCTAAATCGCTATAAACAGAAGCAGTCGATCGATAAGGTTCCCGCCAAATTCGGCTGCGGTAGCCGGTAATTAACTTAGAATTAGTACCGTAACCCAACTGCTCGATCGCCCTAAGCTTCGGTTGGGGCAAAGGTACGTTAATTTTAACGTCTCGCAGAGTGCTGAACGGCAAAGTTAACAAAACTCGCTCGTAAGTGCGCTCGAACGCGCTTAGTCCCGATCGCAAATTTACCCGATAGCGGCCATCCGGCAAAAGAGTAATCGCTTCCAAAACCGTCCCCGCCTCGATCGAACCAGACAATTGACCCGCCAAACGGTTGATAATTTGACTGTTGCCGCCGTCAATTTGATAACGCTCATCGCTGTTGCCATACAATTCAAAACTGCCAGGTTCAGAACCGATTAAAAACAGCAGATTTAACGCCGACTGTTCTTCAGGATCTCGACCGTATTCAGTCGTGTAAGCAATGCGGAGTAGCTGCCGGACAATCGTGCTAGTCTCAGCTTGGTCTACATATTCAGCGATCGAAAGATTGTCTAATCTTTCCGCTGCTTCTGTAAAATCTTGATAGCTAATTTCATCGCCAACCGCCTCCAAATCAGCAGTAATTTTACTCGCTAGTGGCGCAAATTCCGCGATTAATTGCTCAAGAGGAAATCGTCGCCCTTCAAAGAAAAAAGTATCCTTCACCAATCCACTCTGCACTTGGGCTAAGTCGATCGCCTGCAAACCCAATTCCGTCGCCAGCGAGATTAAATTAGTGTGGCCGGTGTCAATAAATTCTCCCCCCAGATCCGCCGGAATCAGCGTTCCAGCCACCTTGGGAATAGTGCGAATCCGCCCCCCCACGCGATTCGTTGCCTCGATTATATCGGCGCGCACGCCCGCTTGGCGTAGGCGATAAGCCGCCGTCAAACCCGCAATCCCTGCACCCACAACCAAAATCGGCGATCGTCCGCCCTGTTGAGCAAAAGCTCCCCCTCCCTCCCTGGTAAAAGTCGCAGCAGCGGCAGCCCCCGCAGCAGCTAAACCCCCGTGCAGCAACTGGCGACGAGATATGGCAGAATTAGGAATGCGATCTGTCAGCATCCCCAGCAGTTCATCAGCCGGAATGCCCGTTTCCCTTGATTTCTGGGCAATACTAGCAGCGCGGCGCAGCATAGCCATCAGTGCAGACTTAGCCATAGTTAAGACATCCTCACAAAACAAAACTTTGATGTAAACTGGATTCTCGATCGTGCAATTTCCAGACTAAAGTCCAGAGAGATTTTTTTAATAATGCTAACCCTCAGAACACTGTTCGACAGCAAATTTTATCTCGAAAACAACTCAGATGTCGCCGTAGCAGTTGCCAGAGGCACGGTATCGAGTCCCTTCGATCACTACCGAAAAATTGGCAAATTTGAAAATCGCGACCCGAATGCCCTGTTCGACGCCAGCTATTATTTAGACACCAATACAGATGTAGCGGTATCAGCCAAACTCAATGGCTTTTCAGTCGCAGATCACTTTATCAGATTCGGTCAATTTGAACGACGCAACCCCAACCCTTTCTTCGATGTTGGTTTCTATTTAGCAAGCAACCCAGATGTTCAGACAGCAGTCCAAACAAATCAATTTACCCCTTTTGAACACTACTTCAAAGCCGGTCAATTAGAAAACCGCAAAGCCAGCGTTTTCTTCGATCCCAGCTTTTATCTAGAAAAATATCCCCTGGTAGCAGCCGCAGTCCAAAACGGCGCAGTTAAAAGTGCGATCGACCATTACATTCAATTCGGTCTACAAGAAGGACTGTTGAGCACTCTCCCCGATCCCTCAGACAATTTGAACGCAGCAAAAAGCCTGGGCATTCTCACAGAAATTCAAACTGCCAGCGATTTTGTGGGAGATGCTGAACCAGCCGACATTTACAGTTTCATCCTCAATACTCCCAGCCTTTTCAGTGTAACTGTTGACGGCTTGAGCGCAGATGTTGATGTTGAATTAATTCAAGATCTTAACGGCAACGGCGCAGTTGGATTAGACGATCTTATTGCTTCGTCTAACAATTTAGGCACGGCTTCAGAAACAATTGTCAGCAATGGGCCTTTACCTGCGGGGACTTATTTTGTCCGCGTTTCTCAATTTCAAGGCGATACAAATTATGACTTGAGATTGCTAGCAGCTCCTTCTCCCACTCCGCTTGTATGACAGGATGGCTTACAGTCGAAGGCAGCCCAAATTTGAAGGTGGAAGACAGAAGGCAGAATTAAAGAAAAATTTATCATTCCCTAATTCTGCTGGTTTGTCAGTTAGATGTTGTCCGGTTAATTGCTTATAATAGAATTGTTTGTTGTCAGCTTTTTAAGAGAATAAAGGATTGAAGTCCTCACTACAAACTTAATTATATTTTTTTGACCGGACTTGATATTAAAACAAACAATTCTCTCTTCATTCTTCCATCTTTCATTTTCCTTAAAGCCGATGTTTCACTTATTAGTTTCTTACCCCCTGGGAGAGGGCAAAGATTGAACAGGTGTCGGAGGCCAATTAGAGCGACTTCTGGTGAGAGTAGTAGACACCAAAGCATAGCCTAAAATAGCAGGAAGGACGATCGCACTCAGAAACACGATCGTCACCGCCCAACTCATCGTATTCGAGATCGGGCCGTAATGAGTGCGGTAAGGGTCAAAGGTTGGTAAATTAGGCCTCGGCGCGTCCCGCAGCGCGATCGGACGTTTGAACCGCACCCGCCTGTCGTCTAGCTTTTCGAGCAAAATCCAGCCAACTTCCGCCTCTTCCCGGCATAGCTTGTGAAAAATCGCAGGATTGCGGAACAAATCGTTGCTAGCCCGCACAATCTTGTACTCCCAAACCGTCAAATCAACAGCATTAGGTTCAGATTTGGGATTGCCCTTGGCTGGCGCATTTTCAGGCGCATTAAAATTATCCTCTTGAGATTCGTACCTAGTCAAAACTTCCTCCTCCTCATCGCATTTTTGCCCCGCATCCCATTGCTCGTGGCTCACCAAAAGACCCACAAGCGCAGTCTCCAAGCCGAGACTGCCAATCATCAAACTCCAAATCAGAATTTCCACCATAAAAGGAGTTAAAAGTTAAAAATCAAAAACTCAAAAGACTCGCTTTTAACTTTCAATCTTTAATTTTTAAATAGCCTTCTACCACACAATCTGCACCCACCGCGCGCCAAGAAACCCGCTCTAAAGTCAAAGCCTCAGTCATTGCCGAAAAGCCCAAATCTCCCACAGGAGTTGGAGCTCCTTGGCCACCGACAATTTTAGGAGCAATAAAAGCCATAATTTTTTGAACTGCACCCTCAGTAATTGCCTGAGCCGCCAAAGTGCCACCGCACTCCCAGAGTACAGAAAGAAAAGATCGATCGTACAAATAAGCCATAACATTAGTCGGTGTCAGAGGCGAGAGCTCCACAACTTCCACCCCTTTGGCAATCAAAAATTCCTGAAATTCCGGGTTAACCCCAGGCTCAGTCAGCACCAAAGTAGCCGCCACAGAGGTTTCCCACAACCAAGCAGACTTCGGCAAATCCAAAGTGCGGCTCATCACCACCCGCAAAGGATTATTCCTATCAGGCTTGTGACTCGTCAGTAGGGGATTGTCCAGACGCACCGTATTTCCCCCAACAATCACAGCATCGCAGCCGACGCGCACCCGGTGAACCTCGCTCCGAGCCTCCTCGCCTGTCACCCAAGCGCTGTGGCCGCTACTGGTAGCAATTTTACCGTCCAAAGTCATTGCATATTTCAAAATTCCAAAAGGCCGGCGGTGCAAAATCCGGTGCACAAACGCCTCGTTGAGTTTCTGGCAAGCTTCCCCTTCCACTCCCGCCACCACTTCAATGCCAGCCTCTCGCAACCGAGCTAGCCCAGTTCCAGCTACCAAAGGATTCGGATCGACCATGCCAGCCACTACTTTTGCCACCTTGGCCTTAACTAAAGCTTCGGAACAGGGGGGAGTCCGGCCGTAGTGGTTGCAGGGTTCCAGGTTCACGTAGACGGTCGCTCCTTCGGCGAGTTCCCCCGCTTCCCGGAGCGCAAAAACTTCGGCGTGAGGTTGACCGGCACCGGGATGAAACCCTTCGCCGACAATCTTGCCGTCTCGGACAATTACAGAACCGACAAGGGGGTTGGGTGCGGTTTTGCCGAGAGCACGGCGAGCCAATTCTATGCAGCGGCGCATCATGGCTCGATCGAACTCTTGAACTTCGCTGTTTTCCAGTTGTTTTGTACCTTGCTGCTGTCCGTTAGTTAAGCTGGCGATCGCTTTAGCGTGCGCCGGAAAAGTTTCCATAGGATTTTGGTATTATATCTATCCCTGAGTGTACTGAACTTTGATGCTAATTTTGGCTGCGATCCGACGATCGATTGCGGCTGGGGCAAACTGTACGTTACCAGGAGTGAAGGGCAATTTAGGGCATCGATCCGGCACGCCCGATCGAATAGCTTTAACATGAGTAAAGAATAGCAGGCGCTTGAGAAAACAATGAGTCAGGACATGAAGCGGGAATTTGCCAGCCGCGACGAATTAATTGCCTACGTGCGTGAACAGTTCCCCGAAGCCGCCGCCCAGGATAGTAACGTACCCCCAACCCCAGGCGGGCGCAAAGCAGCCGAGACAGCCCTGCAACAAATTGACCCTGGCAAATACGCCTCAACCCGCAATTTCCTCAACGGTGCGGTAACGCGCTTGTCGCCCTATTTGCGCTACGGAGTTTTGAGTCTTGCGGAAGTCCGGGATGCCGTACTGGAGAAGGTGCGGCATCCAGAAGAGGCCGTAAAACTCGTCAACGAGTTGGGTTGGCGGGATTATTGGCAGCGACTGTACGCCGAATTGGGCAACGGGATTTGGCAAGACCGGGAACCCTACAAAACTGGTTACACTGCTAAAGATTACAGCGAAACTCTGCCACAGGATGTCGTCGAGGGCACGACTGGTTTGGTTTGCATCGACAGTTTCAGCCGCGAGTTGCGAGAAACTGGTTATTTGCACAATCACCAGCGGATGTGGACTGCCGCTTATCTCGTACACTGGCGCCGCGTGCGTTGGCAAGCCGGAGCTCGCTGGTTTTTGCAACATTTGCTAGATGGAGATCCGGCGAGCAATAATCTTTCTTGGCAGTGGGTAGCGAGCACTTTTAGTCACAAACCTTATTTTTTTAATCGGGAAAATTTGGAGCGTTACACTAAGGCGGTTTATTGTCGCGATTGTCCTCTGTATGGGCAATGCGATTTTGAGGGAACTTATGAATATTTGGAAGGGCAGTTGTTTCCTAATGGAGAAAAGGTCGATCGTAGTGGCGGTTCTAAAAGTTGGCAAGGCTCTAAAAAAGGTAGCAGAAATTAAAAATTCATTAGTCATTAGTCATTAGTCATTAGTCATTAGTCATTAGTCATTAGTTATCAACAGTCAACTGTCAACTGTCAACAGTTAACAGTTAACAGTCAACAGTCAACAGTCAACAGTCAACAATTACCAATTTATGAACAATCCGATTATTTGGCTGCACGGTGACTGCTTGAGTCCTGAAGGCCCGGCTTTTCAAGCGCACCCACAGGCACCGGCAATCTGGGTTTGGGATGATGCGCTCATTGATGAATGGCAGTTGAGTCTCAAACGAATGGTGTTTATTTACGAATGTTTGCTGGAGTTGCCGGTAGTTATTCGGCGGGGCGATGTGGCTGCAGAAGTTATCGCTTTTGCGATCGAATCCGGCGCGAATCAAGTGGTAACTGCGGAAAGTCCCAGTCCTCGGTTTCAGGATATTTGCCGGGAAATTAAGCGATCGCACCCAGTAGAAGTTTTGCCACCGGAACCCTTTGTCCGCTACGATGGTTACATTGATTTGAAGCGTTTTTCTCGCTATTGGCGCGTCGCTGAAAAATATGTTTTCTAATTGTAATTGGAAATTGGAAATTGGAAATTGGAAATTGAAAAGAGGTGTTCTTTTCTCTTCTTCCCTCTTCCTTCTTCCTTCTTCCCTCTTCCTTCTTCCTTCTTCCCTCTTCCTTCTTCCTTCAACTCCCCTTCAAACGCTCCAACAGCCATTGAAATCTCGATGCCGCCAAATCGGGATTTTCGACATTTTCCGGGATAGCGCCCTCGTCGTCGGGTTCTTGATATATTAAACCATCACTATCATCGCCAAAACGTTTGACTGTACCCCGCAGTCTCGACGACAGAAATTTGGTAATCGCCCGATAAAACCGCAGGGAAAAAAGCACGTCTTTCTCTAGTTTTTCAGTTAGCAGCCGCCGGGGAATTGACAGGATGAGGCACTCTTCAATTGCCGTGACGCTAGCAGAAGGAAGCCTCCCGTCTACAAAAGACATTTCGCCCAAAACTTCCCCGGAAATAATTTTTCCAATTTCTTTGTCGCCCAAAGATGATACAGAAACGCTCAAAGTTCCCTCCAGAACTATGTACAGGGCGTCTAAGGGCTTACCTTCGGTGATCAGGGTTGTGCCGGGGAGGACTTGGGTGCGGGTGCCGTTGGCGAGCATCCAATCGATGTCGCGATCGCTCAATTCGCCTAATATGACTAGAACTTTGCTCATAAAGTCAGGTTGAGATGAGATAATTTGTATTTTTTTACTTGTTTAGTTGCGTGCTGTTGTGAGATGGTCAGACCCTGAGCGAAAGCGAAGGCTAAACTTTACAAATAGAACACTAAATTTTACACAATTTTCATAAAATTCCGTAATTTTTACACGATCGACCCACAAATATTTCTCGGATCGGTGGTATTATTCTACATTAATTGTCATGGACTGTGCAGCAGCCGATCGCGTTGTATTAACTGCACTTGCGGTGGACGGCGGGGCTGCCAAAACAGTTTTGAAAGCTTGTTGTCTCTTGGTTTCGAGCTGGTGCGCCCTCAAAAACCGGATTTTTCCGGCGTGGCTGCGAGTGCAGCGCCCCCAAGTACAGTCTTGTAGAATGCAAGCCAGACGCGCGATCGACCCATCAATTAAACAGGATTAAGAATGGAATCATCCCTAGGATTGATTTTTTGCCGATCGATCTGTAAATTAAAATTAGCCTCTAAACCCGCCGTCCGTTCTTGAATCTAATCAGCTTGAGAGTTGACTATTCAACGGTAAAATGGCAATCTAGGAACAACACAACTCATATTTGTGTCTTTTTTGAGCAAAGCTCTCGACGGTCGCCCTCAAACACTTACACTTTTAACACACCCTTCATTGAGGAGTTTCTATGAATAGTCTATTTTCCAAGTCTACTTTTGCGTTAATAAATCTTGCAGCTTTAGCTGTTTGTTGCAGTAGTATGTCAGCGAAAGCTGAAACTGGCAACTTGCCCGATGTCGCTACAAGTGCAACAATAGCCGCTCAAAATATTGACCAAATTTCTGAGCCGACGGCAACTTCAGCAGTTAAACCCGACGCAGAAACAACGGCTAGTAATAAAAAAATTGATTCAATCAGTTGGAGCGAACTAACAGAAGCGGCAGAGCCAGCAGCCTCTGAATCGGCCACTAACTCGCAAGTATCTATGGCTGCACCCGAAAAATCGGAAGCAGCAACATCTGAAATTGCTGAGACAGAAACGGCGCCAAATACCTCCATTGCTGCTGAGACCCAAAAGTCGGAAGAAACCGCTAAAATTGCTGACAATGGTGTCAAAGTTGAGTCAAAAGTCGAGACTGCCAAAAAGAGCGATCGACCTACCTCCATTGTTGCCCAAAGCAATAATCTTGAAGTAACAGCAACGAAGGAAGAAAAAGAAGTCAAAACAGCACAAGAATTGTTGAGCAATCCTGTCAGCACTTCCGCCTCAGCTTTGACAAACCAACCCAAAGTTGCTGAAAAACCGGCAACTGTCTCCGAACCAACTGAAAAAGTGGCTCAGGGAACTCAAATTCGACCAGGCCGAGCTACCCGTTCTGGACCCAGCTACATCGGCATTGGCGGCAATCTTGGTTTTGGCGGAGATTCAGCTTTAGGCGACGGTTCATTTGCCATTATTAGCAAAATCGGTTTGACAAACAATTTGTCGGTGAGGCCGACTGTTTTGTTCCAGGACGACTTAGCTTTTCTAGTTCCCGTTACCTTCGATTTTGTATCTCAAAATACCGTCGAAGTCACCGAGGATTTTGTGATTACTGCTGCTCCTTATGCAGGTGCTGGCGTAATAATTTCTACCGGGGATGACGGTACTTTGGGCTTCCTGATTTCGGGGGGTGTAGATGTGCCGCTGACGAGAAATTTTACAGCAACAGCGGGACTGAATGTTGGTTTTGTAGACGGAGCTGAAGTGGGATTGTTAGTCGGTGTCGGCTATACGTTCCCGAATATTGCCCGGTAGTGTTGCTGTTTGAGCAAACGCAGGACAAATAAATAGGCGCGGGGTTGGCTGTCGGAATACAGTCAACCCTTTTTGATGATGGAAAATTTGCCTATGCGATCAATGTAGGGTGCGCCATAAGCACAGACCGGTAATGTAGGTTGCGTCATCAGCACAGAGCGCCGATATTGATTTTTGTGAAAGATATAATGATGGTGCGATCGTACTTTCTCACCAACCACCCGAAAAAACCGTGACCAAAACAGAAATCTTAGCAGCACTCAAAAATCTGACAGCAGAAGAACGCCTAGAAATTATCGAAACAGCTTCGCGGATGATGCGCGAAGAAATAGAAGAAAAAGCCCAGCGTAAAGCCGAGAGAAAGCAGAAACTCAGAGCTGCAGCAGAAGCAGCAGTAAAAGATTATATGCCGGGAGGCGCTTTACATGATTTGTGGTCGGCTGACAGCGAACCCTATTTTGACTCCGAGGAAGAATACCTTAATGCAGGGATAAAAACTAATGCGTAGAGGCGAAATCTGGCTGGTTGCGCTTGAACCTACTGTGGGCGCCGAAATCGGCAAAACCCGTCCGGTAGTAATTGTCAGCGATGAAACGGTGGGAATTTTGCTGCTTGAAGTTATTGTTCCTATCACTGACTGGAAAGAGCGATACACCGAGAGAAATTGGATGGTTCGACTAGAACCCAGTGGCGAAAATGGCTTGACTAAAGTCTCCGCCGCCGACGCTTTTCAAGTCCGTTCCGTTTCCCAACAAAGATTTGTCCGACAACTCGGAACCCTGTCCGAGACAATTATGGAAGAAATTGCAGAAGCACTGACAATTGTTCTGGATCTAGATTGAATAACTAGGCAACAGCGTACAAATAGTGTTATTTATAGATAGATTGTATGGCGCGATGGCCTAAATGATTCCTATACAACTTACACTCAAAAATTTTCTCAGCTATCGCGAAGCTGCTTTAGACTTTCGCGGCTTGCACACTGCTTGCATTTGCGGGCCTAACGGTGCTGGCAAATCCTCCCTCTTAGAAGCCATATCCTGGGCACTTTGGGGCTGTTGTCGTAGCGATACAGAAGACGATATCATCCATATCGGCGAAACAGATGTCCGCGTTGATTTCACTTTCTCGACCGGCGGCCAAATCTACCGGGTGATTCGCAACCGTCGGCGCGGACAATCGGGAAGTTTGGAATTTCAAGTCAGCTTGAATTCGGCCGAGAGTGAGGAAAAACTTAATTTTCGCACGCTCACAGACAAAGGTCTGAGAACAACTCAGCAAAAAATCCTCGAACACATCAAACTAGATTACGATACCTTCATCAACTCGGCGTATTTGCGGCAGGGGCGAGCTGATGAATTTATGCTCAAAAAGCCGATCGAACGCAAACAAGTTTTAGCCAACCTGCTCAAGCTCGACTCCTACGATACTTTATCCGACCAAGCCAAAGATAGCTCCAAACAATTTAAAGCTCAAGTCGAAGTGCTCAAACAGAGTTTGCTAACCGTACAAGAGCAACTGCAACAAAAAGAGACGATCGCCTCCGAACAAACTCAATTGCAGCAAGCAACCGATTTGCTTCAGCAGCAGCAGCAAGCCGACACAACCGAGTTACAGCAACTGCAACTCCAGCACCACAACCGCCAAACTTGGCAAAAACTCCTCGCCGGCCACCAGCAACAGCACTACAATATCACTCAAGAATGCCGCCGCTTGCAGCAGGAACTCAGCGCAGCCAAACAGCAGCAAAATGAGCTGCAAGCCCTCCTAGAACAAGAAAAGGAAATAACAGCAGGCATCGCGTATTTCCAAAGCTTGCAAGCCACAGAAGAAACTCTGGCTGGCAAATTCAAGGTTAATCAACAAGCCCAAAATCAGCGTCAGCAGTTGCAAGAACAGCAACGGCAAGAACTGAGCTTTTTGCAAAGCAAAATTCAGCAGTTGCAAGCTCAATTAGATGTTTTAGAACAGGATGAAAAAGATGTTCTGGAAATTCTCAAACAGCAGCCGGAGGTTGACAAAGGACTCGCACAGTTGCAAGCAGTTCGATCGCGCCTCAACGAACTAGAGCAACTGCAACTGCAAGTTTCGCCGCTGCTACAACAGCAGCAGCAAAAGCAACAAAAGCTCGATCGCGCCCGCGCTGGTTTAACCGCCCGCTTAGACGAAATCAACCGACAGGTGCAAGTTCAGCAGCAGCAGCGACAGCCGCAATTACAGCAGGAAATCTCGGCCATCGCCAATCAAATTTTGCAGTTGGAAAACAAGCGAGTTTATCAGCAGCGAGTTCGTGAAAAAGGTCAAGAAAGGCACGACTTTCTAGGAAACCTGCAAGCTAAAAGCCGCGACTATCAAACCAGACTCGCCGAGATCGACCAAAAACTGCAACTGCTGCGGAAACATGAAGGAGAAACCAGTGCAGGTGAAGGTAAAGTCTCGAATTTTGCGGAAAACGAGCCATCGAATTCGCCTTTAATGGTGCGGGATGTAAATTTTGGCAATTGTCCTTTGTGCGATCGACCTTTAGACGAACACTACTGGAATTTGGTAGTCACAAAACACCACACCCAACAGCAGGAAATCTGGAACCAACTGTGGGTTGTGCGCGAACAGTTGGCCGTCTCCGAGCGCGAAATTCAAGTTCTCAGACATGAATACCGCGAACTAGAAGAGGAATTAGCGCCCTACCAAGAATTGCGGGAACGCCGCAGTCATTTACAAGCACAATTAGATAGCCTGGGCCAAGACGAAAACCGACTGCAAAGTATGCGTCAAGACGCGGCAGAAATCGAGCGGTTGTTACGCACCGGCGAGTATGCAGCCGAGGATTTGGGCGAACTCCAGCAAATCGAACAGCAACTGCAACAGCTCAATTATAGCGATCGCAGCCACTCCCTCGCCCGCAGCGATGAAAAGCGCTTGCGGTGGGCGGAAATTAAGCAAGCTCAAATCAAAGATGCTCAGCAGAAACTGAATAAAATTAATGCCCGCCGCCCGGATTTGCAAACTCAATTAGCCACCGTACAGCAACAGTTAGAACAGCAAAAAAATAGCTCGGAAATACAGCAGCAAATTCTGTCTTTAGATAGATACATTGCGGAAATTGGCTATAATTTGGAACAGCACGAACACGTCCGCAGCGAAATGCGCCGATCGCAGTTTTGGATTGCGCGCGCCGAAAAATTGCGATCGGCAACTGTGCAGTACCCGCAAGTGCAGCAGCGGGTTAATGAAATAGCAAATTCCATCGCAGTGCGGGATCGAGATTTGCAAGCTGTCAGCGCTCAAACTTCCGCGATGAACCAGCAATTGCAAGAACATCCCGATCCCACAGCCAGAATAAGTGCGATCGAACAGCAAATCAGTCGCCGCCGCCAGCAGCTAGACCAACATTTGGGAAGTCTCGGACGCCTCCAGCAGCAGCAGCAAAATCTAGAAACTCTGCAAGTTCAGCTAGTAGCTCAAAAAGAGCAAATGCAAGTTGCCAAACGCCAGCAGCGAGTTTATCAAGAGTTGGGTCAAGCATTTGGTAAAAATGGCATTCAAGCTTTAATGATTGAAAATGTTCTGCCTCAACTTGAAGCTGAAACAAATCAGATATTGTCGAGATTGAGCGCGAATCAATTGCACGTTCAATTTATTACTCAGCGGGCTGCTGCTTCTAAAAAAGCAACTAAATTGATTGACACTTTAGACATTTTAATTGCTGATGCTCGCGGTACTCGCGCCTACGAAACTTACTCGGGCGGTGAAGCTTTTCGGATTAATTTTGCGATTCGGCTGGCGCTGGCGAGACTGCTGTCTCAGCGGGCGGGCACGGCTTTACAAATGTTGATTATTGATGAGGGGTTCGGGACTCAGGATGCTGAAGGTTGCGATCGGCTGATTGCTGCAATTAATGCGATCGCCTCCGACTTCGCCTGCATCCTCACCGTTACCCATATGCCCCACCTGAAAGAAGCTTTTCAAGCCAGGATTGAAGTAAGCAAAACTGCTCAGGGTTCTTGCATCAACTTGTCCATTTAAAAGGGTTGGCGAGCCGGATGGAAGGAGGAGAAGAAAAAAAGTTCAACATATCAGTATTTTCACCTTCTATTTTCTGTGGGCATTCGGTATTTTTACCTTCTGTTTTCTGGATAAGTGCCTAATGCCTTCGGTGATACTAATTTCCCAAAAGAAGCAACTGTACACCCATCATCCAAACCATGATGGAATCAGTCATTGCCAATCCAAAATCTAACATCTAAAATGGTATTAGTCGTCTCCCTCGCCGACTTTTTTGGGCTGCTGACTTTGTTAACAAAGCTAAATTAAAAATAAGATTATAGAATAAGAATAGCTTAAGGTGTGTAGAATTTTTTATTCTTCTGTCCGCTCCGCAGGAGCGTGAATATTGCTACAGATGACAACAGACTCTTTCAACCTGTCTCTCCTAGAGCGGGCGATCGCAGCGTCGAGCAACAGCATCCTCATCGCCGATGCTCGCAGGCCTGACATACCTATTATCTACTGCAATCCTGCTTTTGAGAAACTGACCGGTTACAGTGCCCAAGAAGTTATTGGACGCAACTGCCGGTTTTTGCAGGGCCCCGATACCGATCAGGCCGAATTAGACAAACTTCGCAGCAGTTTACGATCGGGAACGGAAATTCAGGTAGTTCTCAAAAATTACCGCAAGGATAAAACTCCTTTTTGGAATGAATTAATGGTTTCCCCCATCTTAGACAATGAGGGAAAATTAACTCATTTTATCGGAGTTCAGAACGATATTAGCAAAAGAGTAGCCGCCGAAACAGCGAGGGAAGAAAGCGAAGAAAGATTGCGGGCGATCGCCACTGTGACTCCCATTCCTATGTCAATTACGCGCATAGAAGATAGCGTTATTTTGTATGCAAATCCTGCCCTCGGAGCAAGTTTAGGTTTGAGTCATGAACAACTTATCGGGCGCAAAAAAATTGCACTTTATGCCAATATCAATGACCGCCGTCAATTGATAGGATTAGTCAAACAAAACGGCTTTAGCGACAGCGAAGAAATCTGCCTCAAGAAAGGAAATGGCAGTTTTTTTTGGGTAAAAATGTCGATGCGAGCGATTAATTTTAATGGCGAAGCCGCAATTTTATCGGCATTTCACGATATTACCGATCGCGTAGAAGTAGAAACCGCACTACGGCAAAGCGAAGCTAGGTTTCAAAAACTAGCCGCCAACGTTCCTGGGATGATTTATCAATTTCAGTTAGCAGCAGACGGCACTATGTCCTTCCCCTACGTCAGTTCCGGCTGCCGGGAACTCTGGGAATTAGAGCCAGATGTACTCCAAAACTCAGCTATTCCCGCGATCGAAATGATTCATCCAGACGATGCGCCAAGCTTCCAGGAATCTGTTGGTATCTCAGCTAAAACTTTAGAGCCTTGGCGGTGGGAAGGCAGATTTGTTTTTCCGGGCGATCGGATTAAGTGGATTAGCGGAGCTTCCCGGCCAGAACAGGGCGAAAAAGGTGACATTATTTGGGACGGCGTGTTGATTGACATTAGCGATCGCAAACTTGCAGAATCAGCACTGATCCAAAGCGAAGCCAGATTCCAAAAAATGGCCGCCAACGTGCCGGGAATGATTTATCAATACTTGCTGCATCCCGACGGTTCCGATGAATTCATTTATGTAAGTTCAGGCTGTTGGGAACTCTACGAATTAGAGCCAGAAAAAATTCAAGAAAACTCCGGTTTAATGTGGTCAATGGTGCATCCAGAAGAGCTAAAACCCATGTTAGAATCAATCACAATTTCCGGGAAAACTTTAAAACCTTGGATATATGAAGGGCGGATCGTAACCGGATCGGGAAAACTGAAATGGATTCGCGGCATCGCCCGCCCCGAAGCGCAGCCTGGGGGCGATATACTGTGGGAAGGGGTGACAATCGACATCAGCGATCGCAAGCTAGCAGAAATCGCCCTCAGCGAGTCAAAAATCGCCCTGCAACAAGCCAATCAAGAACTAGAAAAGCGCGTCCTAGAACGCACGGAAGCCTTGGAAACATCCCAAAAAATGCTGTGGTTAGTAATCAATAACATTCCTCAGTTAATTGCCTGGAAAGATCGAGATTTAGTTTACTTGGGAGGCAACAAAAACTTTGCCAAAGTCGCAGGTTTCAATCACCCCAGTGACATCGCTGGTCTCACCGACTTCGATATGCCCTGGAAGCCGGAAGAAACAGAATTTTTTCGATCCTGCGACCGCCGCATCATGACAACCAACACCCCTGAATATCACATCATAGAATTCAAAATGCAAGCCGATGGCACCCAGCGCTATCTGGATACAAATAAAATACCTTTACACGACAATTCAGGCAATGTTGTCGGCATTTTGTCTACGTTTGAAGACATCACAGATAGGCTTTTCCTAACAGCTAAAGTCCGGGCCAGCGAGGAACTATTTCGCACAATTTTTGAAGATGCACCCATCGCTATCTACTTAGCTAATTTAGACGATAACAAGTTAGTGCGAGTCAATAAAACTTACTGCGAAATGCTGGGATATACTGCAGCAGAATTGCTCGCCCAAACATCTATTGAACTTGGGCATCCCGAAGATTCACCCAAAAATCTCCAAGTTGCTGATTCTCTTAAGCGGGGAGAAATTACTCACTATCAAATTGAACTCCGCCAGATTACCGCTACAGGTAAAATTGTTTGGGTAAACGTGACAGCTACTTTGATTCGAGACGGTGAAGGACAACCTATTTACAACTTAGGGATGATTGAAAATATAACCAATCGCAAAATTTCCGCCGCCGCACTCCAAGCTTCTGAATCTCAATTAAGAAAACAAGCCGCCCAATTGCAAGAAGCTTACGAACAACTACAAAACGCTCAAATCCAATTAGTTCAATCCGAAAAAATGTCGAGTCTCGGTCAGATGGTGGCTGGGATTGCCCACGAAATCAACAATCCGGCAACTTTTATTAACGGCAATATTTCTCATACCTACAACTATTTTCACGATTTAATTGAACTGTTAAGTCTCTACCAGGAATGCTATCCGTCCCCAGTACCTCAGATTTCTGAAAAAGTTAAGGACTTAGAGTTAGACTTTCTCAAGGAAGACTTGCCAAAAATGCTTAATTCCATGAGAGTAGGAGTAGAAAGAATCAGTAATATTGTGTTGTCGCTGCGGAACTTTTCGCGACTGGATGAATCAGAAATGAAGTTGGTAGACGTTCATGAAGGGATTGACAGTACACTATTAATTTTGCAGCACAGATTGCATCAGGCAAGTATAAAAAGTGGGATTGAAATTATTAAAGAATACGGAAAAACATCCAAAATTTACTGTTGTGCGGGTCAGTTGAACCAGGTATTTCTAAATATTATCAGCAATGCGATCGATGCTCTCGAAAACCAACCGGAACCTCGGACGATCGTGATTCGCACCCTCATGAAAAAAGCTGGGTTGAAAAGCCACAGTAAAAACCAGCTCAGTGATTGCGATCGCATTGTAATTTGCATCGCCGACAGTGGCCCGGGAATGAGCGAAGAGGTTCGCAAGCGGCTATTTGACCCGTTCTTCACCACCAAGCCCGTAGGGGCTGGAACCGGCTTAGGATTATCCATCAGCCATCAGATTGTGGTAGAAAAACATAAGGGAAGCCTGCAGTGCATCTCAGCGCCCGGACAGGGAGCGGAATTCTGGATTGAAATCCCCTGCTGAGCGATCGTCCATTAATCTAAAAGTTTAAATATCTAACTTTTAATTCCCAATTGCCGTCGGTGCTTGAGTTATCAGGGTTTTGAATTAACCGCACTCAGAGACCGGAACAAATCGCACTCAGCGGTGTGCTAATCTGCTGCCCTTATTCGCTAGGCAATTATGCTGAAAAAACTACCTTTATCCTGGTCTCGCTACATTCCAGCCGGGTTGACGCTGGCTTTGGGTGTCGGGCTGTCGGCCCTGGCATTCGCCTTGGTTTGGGACTGGGAAGACAAGCGCCGCGACTACGAAATGCACCGCCGCATCGACGATATTTCGATCGGCATCGAACGCCAGCTCAACTCCGACTTAGATACTGTTCTCGCCCTCAGCGACTACATGAAAGCCTTCAGCGCCGTCGAGCGTTCCTCTTTTGCGAGGTTTGTCACCCGTCCCCTATCCGTCCACCCCAGCCTGCAACTCCTGGCTTGGGCCCCCCGCGTCCCCAATTCGCAGCGGCGCAACTACGAAACCAAAGCTAGAACCGAAACAGAACCCAGCTTCGAGATTACAGAGCGCGGCCCGCGAGGAGAACTCCGCAAGGCCCTCCAGCGTTCCGAATACTTCCCGGCTTTCTACGTCGAACCACCAGCCGGAAACGAGACAGTATTAGGCTTTGACCTCGCCTCCCACCCAGAAATCCGCGCCGCGCTCGATCGAGGGCGCGATACAGGAGAAATGATTGTCACCAACTACATCGGCTTAACTCAGGGCACTTCCCCGGAACAGGGTCTTTTGGCAATAGTTCCGATTTACGAAAACAGCAGTAACCCGACTACCCTGGAATCCCGTCGCCAATTGCTACAAGGATTTGTTCTGGGCGTATTCCGAGGCAAAGATATTTTCCAAACCTCTTTAAAAGGACGCAATACCGACTACCTCAATATTTATCTCGTTAGCGAGGCTCCAGACAAGCAACAAGCACCCTCGCTATTACCCCAAACGGCCAACCCGGTTCTCAAAAATCTCCCTGCTGAGAGGCAAATTCAGCAATTTGCGGTGCAGTTCCAATCCGCGAGCCAACAAGTGCTTCCAGCATCAGCCACTGCTGACCGATCCCTGATGCAAAACTGCCCGATTCTTGACAATCCAGGCCCGAACTATACAGCTTGCAGAAGGCGGCTGAAAATTAGCGGCCGCCAGTGGTCTATGTACGTGTCTGCAACGCCGGAAATTCGGAGGATTCGCAAGCACTGGCGTTCTTGGGGAACTCTGACGATGGGGATGCTGTGGACTCTGATTCCGGTGACATATATGCTGACATCTTTGAGCCGCACCGCCCAAATCGAAAAGCTAGCCCGAGAAAGAATTCGCCAAGCCGAACAGTTGCAGGCTGCTTACCTACAGTTGGAACTCGAACAAGCTAAATCCGAGCAACTGCTGCTGAACGTTTTGCCTGCTGCGATCGCCCTGCGTTTGAAGGACAATGAACACAATATCGCCGAAAGTTTTGCGGAAGTAACTGTGATGTTTGCCGACATTGTGGGGTTTACAGAGCTTTCGTCGAGAATTTCAGCGACGGCGGTGGTGGAAGTGCTCAACGATATTTTTTCGGCTTTTGACCACTTGGCCGATCGCCATGGTTTAGAGAAAATTAAGACTATTGGTGACGCTTACATGGTTGTCGGCGGTTTGCCTACAGCCAGAGAGGATCACGCCGAGGCGGTTGCGAACATGGCGATCGATATGCTGCACGAAATTAGGCTGCTGAGTTTAGAACATTCGGAACCTTTCAGCATTCGGATCGGGATTAGCAGTGGCCCTGTCGTTGCCGGCGTTATCGGCTTAAAAAAGTTTATTTACGACCTCTGGGGCGACACAGTAAATATTGCTTCGCGAATGGAATCCCACGGGATTACCGGCTGCATTCAAGTCACCGCCGAAACCTACGAGATATTAAAAGATAAATATACTTTTCAGAAGCGCGGCGCTATTCAAGTTAAGGGCAAGGGATACATGGTTACTTATTTACTGACTGGGAAAAAAGATTATTAATCCAGCCCAAAAACGGATACAAGCCTCCGACTGCCCGATCGACTCAGACTTTCGATCGCAAAGCTAAAATAGTCTAAGCTCAAGGTATTCTATCACCCGTGCACTAACTGAGGAAAAACCATGACGACGCTGCTAATTCAAACCCAAAGCGTCCCACTGACGGTCAATTTTCCTGCGATCCAATCGATGACTGTTGAACAGTTTTATGAATTCTGTCTCGTTAATCGCGATTTGAGAATTGAGCGTACTGCCAGTGGGGAAGTTATTATCATGTCACCAGCTTTTTCAGATACAGGGAACCGCAACATTAAAATTGCTCAGCAACTTGCGAACTGGGCTGAACAAGATGGCACAGGTGAAGCGTTTGACTCCAGTGCAGGCTTTACCTTGCCAAATGGAGCAACCCGATCTCCCGATGCCTCATGGATTAAACTAGAGCGCTGGAATGCCTTAACTGAAGAACAAAAAGCCTCATTCGCACCGATTTGTCCAGACTTTGTGATTGAATTGCGGTCTCCTAGTGACAATCTCAAGGAATTGCAAAACAAGATGCAAGAATATATTGAGAACGGTGTATCGCTAGGCTTTTTGGTCGATCGCAAAAACAGAAAAGTCTACATCTACCGTCCCGATCGCGAACCTGAAATATTAGATAATCCTGAAACAGTCAGCGCCGATCCAGAGTTACCGGGATTTGTCTTGCGGATGGCAAAAATCTGGTGATTTAGATTGTTAAACCATACTCAAAGACATCAATTCATCAGTCATTTCAAAATTCGCCGTCACACTTTGCACGTCGTCCAAATCTTCCAGTGCATCCATTAACTTCAGGAGCGATCGAGCTTTTTCAGGAGTGTCTATTTCCACGGTATTGCTCGGAATCCAGCGAGTTTCCGACTGCAAAACTGCCAAGTTTTTGTGTTTCAAAACATCAGCCAACTGTTCCAAATTAGCCACACTTGTAAATACCTCTGCACCTTCAGTATCCTCATCAATTAATATCAAATCATAAGATTCCGCAGCCGCCTCTAGCGACGCTTCAAACAATTGTTCCTCATCAATCGGGCCGCGTACCGTACAAACTCCTTTGTGGTCAAACATCCAGCCCACACAACCAGTTTCGCCCAAGTTTCCGCCATTTTTAGTAAAAGCTTCTCGCAAGTCAGCCGCTGTGCGGTTGCGATTGTCTGTCAGCGCTTCAATCAG
This sequence comes from Microcoleus sp. Pol10D4, assembly GCF_036701555.1. Lineage (NCBI taxonomy): Bacteria > Bacillati > Cyanobacteriota > Cyanophyceae > Oscillatoriales > Microcoleaceae > Microcoleus > Microcoleus sp. Pol10D4. The sequence goes on along the minus strand of NZ_JAUBRA010000030.1, from coordinate 32,074 downwards.
AATAGCAACCCCGCCAACGCCGTAACCTTCGTAGCGAATAGCTTCTAAATCCGAACTTCCCCCCGCCAAGCCCGCACCTTTGGCGATCGCCCTTTCTATGTTTTCATTAGGAATATCCGCCGCCTTGGCTTTTTCAATAGCCGTCCGCAGTTGAAAATTGCCAGCGGGATCTGGAACTCCGCTGCGGGCCGCGACAATAATTTCGCGAGATATTCTAGCAAAAACCTTGCCTTTAACGGCATCAACTCTCGCTTTTTGGCGTTTAATATTCGCCCACTTACTGTGTCCTGCCATACCGATTTAAGATTTTCGATTTAAAATGTGCGATCGAGATTAAACAATAACACCCAGATTCGGACTAATCAGATTAATGTAGGGTGCACCTCGGCGCACCTTACACACATAGCATAAAATGCGATTTTTCGCACGAATCTCAACTTTAATTAAACCGGATCACGGCTTCAGAGTCAGTCAGGTGAGAAGTATCGCCATTAAGTGCGATCGACCATTCTCCCTCACCCCGTACCACTTTCACCAAACAGCACAAAGAAGCGTTAATTTCCGTTTCCGCACAGCCCGCCAGCCCGATCGCAGTTCCTAAAACCGACGCACCGTGACCTACCAATAGCATATCTTCTGGAAACTCAGCCGCGAGGCGTTTAGCAGTTTCCCCCGCCCTTTTGAGACAAGCTTCCCCAGTTTCGGGATAATTAGCAATACCGCCTTTGTAGGAAGCATCAATCCTGGGAAAACGCCTGCACAAAGCTTCGACTGACTCTGTTTCCGGCATTTCTGTCATCCATTCCGGATTCAGCCATTCGCACAGTCCCCACTCTAATTTTATCGACAAATCGAGAGCTTCGGCAGCATGATTTGCTGTTTGGACAGTTCGCAGAAAAGGGGAAGCAAAAATATGAGAAATTCCTTCACCTTTGAGGCGATTGGCGAGTTGTTTAGCTTGAACGTGACCGTCTTCGGAAAGGTGGGGATCGTAGCGGTGTTCTGCGGTGATAAACCAGTCGGGGTTAACGAAGTCGATGCGGTTTCCGTGTCGTGCGATCCAGACTGTTTGTGGCATGAGTTGGTTTGAGTTTGGCTTCTTGATGTAATATTATATCAAGGTTTGGTAATTGGATTTGTTTCCCAGCTATTGATGAGGTTTTGTTAACCGCAGATGCACGCAGATAGACGCAGATGGATTGGGTAAGGGGTGATGGGTGGCGATCGCTTTAGCTTTCATTAAATTTTTGATAGCCACTTATCCAAGGATAAATTTATCAATGAGTCGAGAGAGTGATATGGCAAAGTAAGTTCTTTAAATTTTGAATAATAAAAATTATTTACTCCATGAACTACTCGGTTTATCTCTGTTTCTGATATATATTCTTCTATACATCTCACTTCTTCATATGTTGCCAACTGGGAATCAATAATTTTTTTATAGGCTTGCCAAGCAGTATCAATATTACTTTGCTTGATTTTTTCATAAATATTCTGCCTTTCGTATTCATTATTTTTATAGTTATCGGGATTTAAAATAGCACTCATTTTCCAGCCGCGATATATGATAGTTTTTTTTGTCGCTGATATTTGTCTGCCCACTCCACTTTTAACATAACCTTCGATCAATGCCTTGTCATTCCAATTTGTCCAAATTCTTGCTCTGCCAATAGTGTTACTTGTCAGGCCTTTTAATGGCACCCATAGAAATAAGATTATAGTTCCTTTGCTATCCGAACATAACTCAGCACAGAATTTACTATTTTTACTGTTTCCCTTTCCATACTTGATACTCCCAGCCGACACAACTTCTTCCATCCGCTTATCAAAACAGAGTAGTTTCTGCCTAGTTTTTAATATTTCTTGCTGTTGACTAAGATCGCAATTACTCAAAAGTTTCAACAGTGCTTTGGGTGGACTGGGTATGTTCTCTGTGCTTTCTCTTTCTCGATATGTAATCTCTACTCGTGCAATATGTTCGGCATCTACATCTTTAAAGTGTAAATATAATTTTTCCCCGTCAGGAACGATCGCAAATTGCAAAAATTGAAAAAATAGCCCGTGATACTTCCTGTCTGTAAAAGTATCCCTGTGAAATTTGGGAGTAATTGCTATTAAGCGAACGGGTTGAGCGTAATCCACGCGATCGGCAAAAGGTTTGTGTTCCAACAAAGCATCGTAATAACGGGTTAACTGCTGAACGACATATCTATCTTCGCCGTTTTTCAACTCCAGCACAACTAACCGTTTATTCTCGTCCACCGCTATAATATCGCATCTTTGCTCGTTGACAGTGAATTGCCGCTTGATGACTGTCAAACCGAGCAAGATCTGCAAGTGAACTTCGACAAAATCCTCTAAGGCTTCTTCATTTGCAAATTCCCACCCAGACCCTGTTTTCCTCAATGCGGCGCTGCTTAGCATTTTGACAATTCTTAAAGTCTTTAACCAATTTTACCACTAATGTCTGCAGTGCGCTGGGGGTTTAAATAAACCCCGATCGCCCTGACAGCTTCCCAGCCATCCCGCAACCAAATCGCTTTTAAGTGGGATCGCTATAATAGTAACTATTCGACACCCCCATCTCTTGACAAATTATCAAAGATATGTTCATCAGTGAAAGCGATCGCACTACCATTCGCTCAGTCGTAGAACAGCAACTGCAAGCATTTCAAAAAGACGATGCTGCTGGGGCTTTTTCCTTCGCCAGTCCCGGAATTCAGCAGCAGTTTCGCACCGCCGAAAACTTTATGCACATGGTAAAAATTGCCTATGAAGCTGTCTACCGTCCGCGATCGGTATTATTTGAAAACCTCACCACTGTAGAAGGAATTCTCGCTCAGCCGGTGCTGTTGCTGGACTCGGAAGGCATCCCAATCCGAGCCATTTATCTCATGGAAAAACAGTTTGATAATAGTTGACGAATTAATGGCTGTTATTTGGTTTCCATAACAGCATAATAAGTTATTATTACTTTTATGCTCAGCTTTTTTTGCTAACTCGCAGCATCTTATTCCCGCCTTTTTGAAACTCATAAGGAGCCTCTTGAATTTCTACACTAAAATTTCTCTTTTTCAATTCGGCGACGATCGGGTTTAAGTGATCGGATTCCTCCCCGCTAAAACTCTGCAATAGAGGGAATACCCGGACTTCCTTTGCAACCCGACACATTTCTGTAATTGCTTCTAGATGAAATTCTTCGGAAAGCAGGTGAGAATAAGCAAATAAGAAATGGCTGCACAAAGCTAAATCGAATTGACCGTTCTCGAAAGGCAAAACTGGCAGCTCAGCATTCAGGTAGCGACCTTGCTGCAAGCCTGATGGAAAATCTTCTAAAAATTCCTGCATCGCCTTCATTCGCACTTCGCCTAGCTGGTACGGCGATTCAAAATTATTCCACAGGTAGCCGTCTAAATTGGCCTTAACACCGTCAATTACAGTTTGATATGTTTCTTGGATGCGATCGCCAATTTCTACCGCAGTAAACTGATAAACTGGATCGCAAGAAATTACTTTTTTACCTTGGCGAGTCATTTCGGCATTGAAACTCGCCGGGCCGCCCGCACAATCAAGAATTGCTAGTTTGAGGTCACTTGAGGTCAAGCTAAACATTCCTATGTATTCATCCAAGCAGCGTCCCCAGGGAACTACTTTATCCAATTTTAGTGACACTTGTCTTTGTCCTGCAGAGAGAATTATTTAATATTTTACCTCAAATCAGGGTGGTTTTTTCCTATCCCCTTTCTGTGGCGGGTTGATTTGTATCGCGAGTTATGTATGAAAAATTTTGCTCAAACGAGATCCTAATCCTGAGAACAGTGGGCGGGCTTTACACTTTCTTTACAAAAAAGGGGCAAAATAGTTAAGTGCGATCGTACAATTTTTATGCTTGCACTTGTGGATTTTGCAGCGAAGCGAGGCTACACTGGACAGCAGGGAAAATAAACTAAAATCCACTAGCTAAATTGCTCTTGTTCAATGGCAGGCTGCAACCAGGAAAGAAAGATGAAACATACCATTCAAACCGCTACAAGTCTGAGTTTGTCAGCACTCCTGGTGCTATTGAGTTCGCTGCCCAGTATAGCTCAGTTGCCTGCCGTCAGAAATCCTGCGCCCGCTAGGAACCCAAACCAACCGAGAGTACCGCCTCCACCACCTCCGGGATCGAGTTTGCCGGCGAGCGGCACTTCTGGTTCGCTGACACAAGAAGCAGCTTATACTTTAGGGTCGGGCGATCGCATTGCTTTAGAGATCTTCGGCGTCCCTGAATTCAGCAAAGAATATCAAGTGTTAGTTGACGGGACGCTCAATTTGCCAATCATTGGTAGCGTCTCAATTCAAGGGTTGACGCTGGAACAAGCCGCTAACGTAATTACCAGGCGATACGAACCCTTCATCAATGTTCCCGTGGTTACCGTGACTCTGGTCGTCGCTCGCCCCCTAAATATAGGTCTTGCCGGTGAAGTTACTCGCCCGGGTTCCTACAAGATTAATCCCACTAGAGAAGGAGGAGGAGTAAAATTCCCGACTTTGATGGAAATGCTGCAACTTGCACAAGGGGTGACATCAGCAGGAGATATGCGAAATGTTCAAATTCGTCGTTCCCGCAGAGGCGGGCCGGAGCAGGTTACTACTGTTGATTTGCAGAATTTTTTAGACACGGGAAATTTGCGTCAAGATGTCACGATCCGAGATGGAGATACAATTTTTGTACCGACAGCAAGGGCCCTTAATACTCAAGAAGTTCGTCAAAGAGCCAGTGCTAATTTTTCCGCTGATATTACTAAACCGATTGGCGTGGTAATTGTCGGGGAAGTAAACCGGCCGGGGCCTTATACTGTATTTGCTTCGGATGTACGATCGAGCAACCAACAAACAGAGTTGAGTTTTGTATCAATCGACCAACAGCAAGGAGCAGTTGTGGGCTTACCAACAATAACTAGAGCACTGAAAATTGCTGGTGGTATCACGACAGAAGCTGACATTCGCCGCGTGCAAATCCGTCGCCGAGTCAGAGGTGGCAACGAACAAACTATCATGGTAAATCTGTGGGATTTGCTGCAAAAAGGCGACGCAACTCAAGATATTTTGCTGCAAGAAGGAGATAGCGTAATTATCCCGACAGCAGCTACTGTAGACTTAGCGGAAGTTTCTCAAGTCGCAAATAGTAGTTTTTCTCCGAACGCGATTAGCATCAATATTGTAGGAGAAGTAATTAGGCCTGGAGCTTTGCAGGTGCGGCCTAGTACATCCCTACACCAAGCTTTACTGACTGCAGGCAGTTTTAATCAACTGCGGGCAAAAAAAGACAAGGTAGAACTATTGCGATTGAACCCCAACGGTACTGTTTCTCGGCGCACGATAGAGGTGGATTTTGCTCAAGCGTTGAATCCTGACAATAACCCCACTCTCCGCAACGACGATGTGATTCTGGTAGCGCGATCGGGCTATGCTAGGGTAGCAGACAATATCAACAGATTCGTGCAGCCGATCGCAGGAGCTGCAACGGGTATCAGCGCTGTTAGCGGCGTTTTTACTGGGTTTCAAGCAACTATCAACGCTTTTCAAAACTTATTTTTGGGAGGCGATTTCGAGCGGCGAAATCAGCTCAGACAGATTCGCGAACAACGTCAAGACAGACAAGAGCAACGTGAAGACCGGTTGCTAGAAAGAGAGCAACAACGTCAAGATAGATTGGAACAAGCAGAAGACAGAAGACTGCAACTTGAAGACAGAAGACTGCAGCTTGAAGACCGACAGCGGCAAATAGATCTTGAGAATCGGCAAATTCAAATCCAGGAGCAGCAACTTCTGCTCGATAATCAGCAGCAGCCAATGCAGCCACAGCAAATTCAGCCAACTACTCCTTGATCAGACTCGGGCTTTGAAAGTTAGCCACCCTCTTTATGAATCGGCGGTTGAAACCGCTGCATAGAGTCAAACGAAGTCAGAGCAAAGGGAGACTAAGAAATAAAGGGGGTATTAAAACCGGATTTGCTATTACATGGCACATCCCAAATCTACGGTAAGCATCTTAGGCGTTGTTGATTTACGGTATGAAACGCTAAATATGACTGTCATAGAAACCAGTGTCCACAAAGCTTTGGGATTTTAAAGTTATTTTTTTCATACCCTGATTCAGCAACGCCACTATAAAGTTTCGATTGCCATGGTTCCCCTTTGCCCATGTCCCAAACTACATCAATCATGAGATTTTGTTTTTGGAAAATTAATCAACCTTTTGCCTGCAACAACTGCGGCTGCAAAACCTGATTTAATTTGCCGCTGCGAAACCCCTCCAAATCCAAAGTCGCGTACACAAAGCCAAACTCCTGAAACACCGCGACTAATGCAGGCAAATCCGTATTTACCACAAACTCCTGAATCTCCTCCGCTGGTAACTCAATGCGCGCTGTATCTCCGTCCGATCGCACTCGCAAATTTTTCAGTCCCAACTGTCGCAAATACCGTTCGGCGCGCCCCACTCTTTGCAACTTTCCAACGGTGATTTCTTCGCCGTAAGGAAAGCGCGAACTCAAACAAGGTTGAGCCGGTTTGTCCCACCAAGGCAAACCCAATTCTTTTGCCAATTGCCGCACTTCAAATTTAGTCATGCCTACTTCTGCTAAAGGCGATCGCGCGCCGCGTTCCTTCGCAGCCTGAATTCCGGGACGATAATCCTTTAAATCGTCAGCATTCACCCCATCCACCACATAAGGATAACCCTTTGCTAGTGCTAGCGGTTTCAGAGTATCGTGCAGTTCGCTTTTGCAGAAATAGCAGCGGTTAACCGGGTTAGAAGTGTAATTTGGATTTGCCATTTCCTGAGTTTGTACTTCCTGGTGGGCAATCCCAATTTCTGCTGCTTGAATGCGCGCATCTTCTAAATCTTCGGGAAGTAGAGAGGGGGAAACTGCCGTCACTGCCAAAGCGCGATCGCCCAATACATCAAAAGCGATTTTGGCTACCAAAGTGCTGTCAATTCCGCCGGAGTAGGCAATCAAAGCCCGTTCCATTTGTGCGAAAATATTTTTTAATTGAGCGAGTTTTTCTACTAACATAATTTTAACTTTTTGTGACAATCAGAGAAGTAAGAAAGCAAACTAAAGTAAGAAGGATGAAGAAAGCATATCTCGATCGGGTTCCCTTTTTCCCTCGAACCTGTTCCTTTTTCCGACGGACATCGGATTTCTAATGCTATTCTGGATCGATACCGAGGGCTGCCAATCGAGCCAAAATTTCTTGATTTCGCTGTCTTTCCTGTTCCAGCAGCGTCTCGGCTAACTCTTTGTCTTGCTGTTGGCGATCGGCTCGCTGACGTTCATTTTCTGCCCGCTGGCGTTCATTTTCTGTCCTTTCTTCCGGCCACAAAAGCATTTCTCCGCCCGCAGTCCGCCAGCGCAGCCAATATCCTGTTCTACCTTCGCGAGTTTCCTGCCACACTCCCAAAAATAGATTTAATCCAGGTATTAAATAACAGCCGTTTTTATCAGAATTTTGATGATCGTAACGGTCTGATTCTAGCGCAGAAACTTCTATTTTGCCTGTATACGACCGAAAAATAACATACCGAGGAACTTTGATTACTTGTTTGTAAAAAAACCACTTGCCGATTTCTTCTGTGTATTTGACAGAGTATTCATCGCCGTAAGTAGCTGATAGAAATTCCCTCTCTACAACAGGGACTGTTCCTTCGGTATGAGGCGTGTAACTGCGGCGGGGATAGTTGTGAGGCGAAGGTTGAACTGGCTGCACGTACATCCAGTCTGGGGCTTTGCAAATAGTGCGATCGTCCACAGCAGCACACAAAGCAAAATTAGAAACTATTAGTGCGTCTTGCATTAGTTCCGGGGAATCCACTACAGACTGGCGTACACCGTTAGCTAGCAAGGGATGGTCTATATCGTCTACAGGGTCGTCTGGTAGGATAAATTCATTGGGAAGCAGGCGCCAGGTAATTTTTAGCTGTGATATTGGTTTGTGAATTATAGCAGTCATAAGTCACCTCCTTTTACCAATAAAAATTTTAGTTTTAGTCGAGATTTCTGAGTGATCGCCTCCTTTATATTTTAGCTTAATAATTTGATATACTCACACTTTTGAAAGTAGCGAAGGCGCGTTTTAAAATTCCCTACGGGAAAATATGGCGATCGCAATTGACAACAGCAGCACCGCATACAGCAAACCGTAGCCAGCATCTGTAATCAAACCTGCCAAGTAAGGAACTTGTCCGTAAACAGCATCATTTCTCAAATTGAATCTGGCTAAATCAGGCAAAACCAGATAAAGTCCCATCATCAATTGTTCAAGGCCAGGATTTTTAGTTAACTTGCCCAAAGCCACTAAATCCCGCGTCGAATGTCCCATCAAATAAACGCCAAATGTCAGTAAAGTTGCCAACAGCGAACTGCTGAACACCCCACATAAAATCCCGACACCAGCCATGAGACACAGCTCAAACCAGATAAACAGCGAAGCGATTAAAATGCTTCCCAAAGGGAAAGGAATGCGGCTCAAACTCAGAATAGCCAGATAGATAACAGTCATTGCTGCTACAAGCACGGCCAGCACCGCCGACAGCCCTAAGTGCTTGCCCACAATTAACTCAGCCCGACTTATCGGCTTGGCAACTAACAGATAAACAGTCCGCTTTTCAATTTCTTTGTTGACCAGTCCGGTAGCCACAAAGACTGTGGCAATTAGACCGAGGATGCTTATAGCAGCCAAACCGATATCTAAGATAATTTTCTTTTCGGTTGTCGCCGCCAATTCCGGTATCAACCGTACCGAGGCGCCCATCAACAGAGCAAAAATAATAATTAAGTAAAGGATGCGATCGCGAATTACTTCCCAAAATACATTGGTCGCGACTGTCAAGATTCTTCTCAAATTCATCTAGTTATTAACCCGTTAGAAACTTTCACCATACTTTAGTGTAAGGAAGAAGGAAGAAGGAACAGAGAAGAAGGAAGAAAGAGGGAAGAAGGAAGAAAGAGGATTTTTTTCATCTCAAACTCTCAGACTCTCCCACTCTCAGACTCTTTCACTCTCCCGCTATACCGATCGCAATTAGTTAACACAGACAGAATCAAACTTGAGTGTCCCCCGCCGTTCCATCTTTTTTCTGTCCGGGTTGAGAGCGTTTGATGGCATCGCAGGTTACAGTCGCCCTATTGCCTATATTGAACACCTCGCAAGATTTGGTAAACGAATATATTTCCGGTCTAAAAACCAGCCCCAGCCAAGTTGCCTGCATCTCTAACTGATAGCGGGAATCTCCTTGGACGATCGAAGTTTTGACATCCCAGCTCGCATCTTCTGCGACGACCCCAGTTGTTTTTAAGGCTTGATTCCGCAGAAAAAATCGCTCGTTGTCAATATCTATTAACATTTGCTCTACCTGCGCCCACGGTTTTGTGCGGGCTTCATTTCGCAGGTATCGCTCCATTTCATTGAGGATGACAACTCCTCGGGAGCGATTAATAGTTGGCTGTTGAAATGTCACCACATAATCGCTTTGCCTTAAATCCTGAGATAAAACGCTCGGATACTGTTGTATCCAACCTTGAATTAAAAAGTGAAAAGCAAACCAACAGGAAAACAGGATGTGAACTAGAGTAATCATCAAAAACTGAGGGCGCACCAACGACCTGATACCTTCCCGTTTTGACTCGCTATTCCAAATCTCTATTGTAGCAAGAACCACTACTGCTATAAGTGGGCCGGATATCCATGCTATTTCCTTCCTCTCCGACGGTAATCTTATCAGTAACCACAAGCCAATTAAGATGCTTGTCACCCACGGACTCAGACTTACTCCTTTAATCACAAAAGGTTGCTGGCTGGTCAGCAAACCCATTGAAAGTGTAAAAAATAACCAGCTCATATCAAAAAGCAGAGTTCTCGTCCGCCAGTCAGTGACTGCCGCCACTGTCAGCAAAGCTAAAAAGATGCTGAGCAGTAAAGGAGTCTTCCAGTGGACAACTTTAGGCGGAATCATCGCCTTTTGGATTTTTTTATTGGTTTCCCAAAGGTTGTTCGTCAGCTTAGTGAGTTGCTGAGTGGCATCAAAAAATTGCTTCATCATAAATTTCAATAGACGCTTTGCAAAAACAACACGGTTAAAATAACGAGATTGCTAACAGTGTGGGCGATTAAAATTCCCCCAAACTGTGTAGTTACTTGAAAAGTTTTTTTGGGAGGACGACGCGTGAGGGTTGGTGGTCCTAAAAACTGAGGCTTGGAAGCTTTTTTATTCCCGGAAACCATGTTTTCTATGAATTCTAATCCCTGCCATTTAGCTAGAAAAGTTACTGCTAATACTGAGAGTGCTATCATAGTTATTGGGGCGTAAACATTATCCCCACGTCCTAATAAAATATAACCGATAAGCTGTTCCCGCAATTCTTTGCTCAGAACGCTTTCAATGCCGAAGAAAACTAACCAGCCTACGCAAGTACAAGAGAGATTGAGGATGGCTGTATATTCAATGCTGGTTTTGGGGCCGAGTTTAAGTAGTTTTTGCAAAAACCACGATTCGATCGCGATCGCCAAAAACATAATTAAAATTTGCACCAAAATAGTCCGAAATGGGAAAACACTCGCAATCATAAGCCTTTAGGTATATCAGTCCGTGTTAAATTTTAATTGTACAGCACAAACGGAATAATCTTAACCGGAGGTTTGAGCACCTGATTCCGTTAAATCGCTGCTTAAAAGATTGGGGGTTAGAAGTTATCGTATAATCTGTTGAGATCCGCCAACAGAATGGAAAAATTAAACATTCAAGGCGCGCGATCGAATACCCACCCCGATACAGACTCAAACAACTGCTGATTATGGTAAGGAATGGCATTGGTATTCGGACAGCCTCATCCCGGTCGGAACGCGCTGCAGGTCAGATTCACGTCTACGACGGCGCTGGTAAAGGCAAGTCTCAGGCAGCTTTGGGAGTAGTGTTGCGGTCGATCGGGCTGGGTATCAATTCTGACTCGCCCACGCGAGTCTTGTTGCTGCGCTTTCTCAAAGGCCCCGGCCGCTCCTACGACGAAGACGGGGCAATAGAAGCCTTGCAACGGGCATTTCCCCACTTGATCGACCAAGTGCGTACCGGCAGAGCCGAATATTTTGGGGCCGAAGCAATCACCCGCTTCGATCGCGCCGAAGCTCAGCGAGGGTGGGATATCGCCAAAGGAGCGATCGCCAGCGAGCTCTATTCCGTCGTGGTACTAGACGAACTAAACCCCGTATTGGACTTGGGTTTGCTGCCAGTTGACGAAGTAGTCCAAACCCTCAAAAACAAACCAGAATATTTAGAAGTCATCGCCACAGGCCGAGCGGCCCCGGAAGCTTTGCTGGAGATTGCCGACTTACACTCAGAAATGAAGCCCCACTATCACCCCGCAGCGGCAGACCATCATATTTCTGGTATCGAAATATACACTGGAGCGGGCAAAGGCAAGTCTACGAGCGCTTTGGGCAAAGCTTTGCAGGCAATAGGTAGGGGTATCAGTCAAGACCAATCTCACCGGGTGTTAATCGTGCAATGGCTCAAAGGTGGCAGCGGTTATACAGAAGATGCGGCGATCGCAGCTTTGCGGCAAAGCTACCCGCAGCTAGTAGATCACCAGCGGTGCGGCCGAGATGCTATAGTTTGGCGGGGGCAACAGCAAGAGCTAGACTGCATAGAAGCAGAACGCGGCTGGGAAATCGCCAAATGTGCGATAGCCAGCGGCTGGTACAAAACGATTATTCTCGACGAACTCAATCCCACAGTAGACTTAGAACTGCTGCCGGTAGAGCCGATCGTAGAAGCCCTGCTACGCAAGCCGCGGGATACAGAAATTATTATCACCGGGCGCTGCCACAAACCCCACGCTTACTTTGACTTGGCAAGCGTACACTCCGAGGTATACTGTCACAAACACTACGGCGATCGGGGCGTAGAACTAAAGCGGGGCGTAGACTTTTAAAGCCCGGAGCGGTACGGAGTTCAATCCGGGCCAGAATTATTAAATGACGGCCCTGCCTGGAAAACCGGAAATTGCCACAAAGCCTTGTTACCAAGTAACAAATCTCCCAATTTCCCTTGTCTTCCCGATCACCCAGATCTGCCTTTTTTAATCTTTAATTTCCTCCCCCGGACGCGATCCCCGACCGCCAATCCAGAATGGAACATTAAGAATATGAGCCGCGTCTTATGGAGCGTGAGCACCTGAGACAGTGCACCAGGATTATTAAAGGGTGAAGACTTTGAAAATAAAAGCTTACAAGCAAAAAATCCGCGAGGGAGAAAGTCTAGACAGGGTTAACGCCAGTAGGCTAGACTTGCGGCTGGCAAACAGGTTAAACTACAGCGGAATCCAAACATTCGGTGTTCTAGGCAGTGTCTGTAGTCGCACCAGCGATGACCAACAAGTAGAGGAGTGAAGCTTTATGACAACGTTAACTGACAATTCCGATCAAACTAATTTAAACACTCCGGGACTGGGCCCGGATACAATCTTCGCTGGAGCTGGGGCGGATTTAATTACAACTTCTACCCTCGGCGGCAGTTTAATATTTGGCCAAGGCGATAACGATACTCTGACTTCCGTCGGCCCCAACGATACTCTGTACGGCGGCGAGGACGAAGATTCCTTAGTAGCCCAGCGCGAGCTGGCTTTGATGTTTGGCGATGCAGGCAGTGACACCGTAATCGCTCAAAGCCGGAATACGACCCTGTACGGCGGTGCGGGAGAAGACTTGCTCCAAGGTACAGTAGATGGCAACCTCATGTTTGGTAATGAGGGCACCGATACGATGCTCGGAGGCGGCCTCGGAAGAGACTCGCTCTACGGCGGCAAGGACAATGACTCCCTCGGCTTCTTCATCGCCGGCGGCGGCAACAACCTCGGTCTTCCCGTCGGCGCAAGCGCCGGTGGCAATGCAGGTAGCAACTTCTTGCGGGGCGACTTGGGCGACGACTACGTTGTAGGTATCAATCAAAAAGATACTCTGTTCGGCGGTAAAGAAAAGGACACCCTAATAGGTGTGGCCAGCAGCAGCTACCTGTCCGGCGATCTAGACGACGACATCTTATTCATTACCAACAGTACCCAAACCGTCTCATTTTTTGGCTCCTCGGTCAACATCGCTGTCGGCGTTGAGAGAACCACCTTGCTTGGCGGTGCGGGGAACGATATTCTATCTGGGGGTTACGGCGGCGATGCTAACAGCGGCAAAAACTTCTTAGACGGCGGTGACGACAACGACACCATAACTGTTTATGCCTCTCAGGATACCGCTCTTGGAGGTGCCGGCAATGACTTCATTACATCGTCTACGGCTACGATACCCGGAGTGTTGAGTTCAGGCGGTAAGAGCTTACTCGACGGCGGCACTGGCAATGACACGATCGTTGCAGCTTTTGTGACCGATACAATGATCGGCGGCGAAGGCAACGACAGCCTGAGCGGTACCTTTACTAATGGAGCCGGTGGAGATGGCAACGATACTATCGATGCTACCAAGGCCATTTTTGCTGGTACTGGTACTGCTTTGATTACTCTCGAAGGCGCGCTGGGCAACGATTCGTTAATTGGCTACACCAATCCTACTACTGGCAGCAGCTTCACCGTCACCAACCTCTTTAACGGTGGCGAGGGAAGTGACACCATCATCTTTGGCAGCAATCGCGATCGCGTGATTGGCAACGTTGCGGGTAACGACTTCATCTCCTACGCTAGTGGCGTCAGCTTTACCGGTCTTACAGCGCCAAACTTGATTAGCGATACCTTAGGCAGCAACTTCATTATTGGTGGCAACGGCACTGATGTGGTCACTACTGGTAACGGGGATGACATCCTGTTCGGCGACTCATTCGATGCTACCGACACCGACGGAGGAGCCGGGGACGATACCTTAAATTCCGGCGCTGGGAACGACACCATGCTGGGCGGCTTTGGTAGCGACTATTTGATCGGTGGCGACGGTAACGACTCTCTCGGCGGCGGGCCTAGTGCTGACACCCTGATTGGCGGATCGGGTAATGACAGCTTCTACTACAACAACTTCGGCGAGGGCGCCGATGGTACTAACGTAGACCAAATCGGCGATTTTACGATCGGCCAAGACAAGTTTATCTTCCAAATCAATGGCTCCAACGGCTTCCCCAACTTGAGGGTAGTGCCAAATACCAATCGACTTTCTTCGCAGGCGTTCTTGGCGCTTGAGAGTGGGACTTACACTAGCAGTTTTGGTCCAGCCGGGGCGGGCGCGACAGAGCCGTTCGTCTTTTATCAAAATGCAGACGGACGACTAGGATATGACCCTGACGGTATTGCTGGTTCTGACCCAGGCGTTACGCTGGCAATTCTGAATGGCAGACCGGGCATTACGGCTGCTGACATTACCCTGATTTAATTTGGGTAAAAGTGGGTGGGGTCGATTCTGAAACATCGCCCTACCAACTCTCAAAACTAATTGTGCTTTGTTTCGAGCTGGGGATATCCATCCCTGGCTTTTTTGTGGGCATTGGGAATTGGGGGCCAAACAGGGAATCGGCCAAAAAGCATCTTCGCCAAACAGCATCTTCGCCCTGGGTAGCGGAGGGATTTGGTCAAAAAGTAGAATATGTAGGTGCGGGTTCACCCATGAATTTTGCCACCCCTCAATAATTTTGATAAACCTGCCCCCCAACTCAAAGACGATATAATTGACATATGAGTAAAAGTCGATTATTGTAGGCGACTAATATTCTCTTTTGTCCTTCAAAAACAGTTATTAATAGTGAAACTGCCCAATGATCATCTAGCAGATTTAGGCAATAAAATAGAAGAATATTCTCTAAATCCGAATCATCAAGAAGGAAAAAATAAAGCTGTTTTGTTTGCCAGTAAGTTAGGCATTACCCTAAAAAATGCTGAAATGCTCAAACAGGCTTTAAAAGAAGCTGCTATCAACGAAGATGTTGTTATTTAAAAAAACAATGAATACGGAACACATTACAACATGAAATTCTTGCTGAAAACCGAAGTAGGTGAATCTCTGATTCTAGCAGCTTGGATCGTCCGCTCAGGTGAAAGTTTCCCCAGATTAACAAGTTGTTATCCCGTCAAAAAGTGAGGTAAAAACAATGAAAACAATTAAAGACCTAGATATTGTTGCTTTAACTGAAGATTTAGAAGCCACCCATTTTGAAACAAAACAAATCATTAAATTATATAAAGGACAAGTATGAACAGTCGTGATGGAATTTGATGGCAGTGCTTTTGAGGTAGAATTTTCTCATCAAGATTGCACAACTTATGCAATGGAAACAATTCCAGCCACAAAATTAATGCTTTTACACTATGAGTTAGTAGAATCTGTAGGGGCAGTTCCTCGATGAATTTTGCCACGAATAATCTTTATAAACTCGCCCCTAGATATTGATACAAATAATTTAGGCTCATTATAAAAAATCCCGCCAACATATCGTTTGCGGGATTTAGTAGGCAGGAAACTTGTAGGAAATACTGTTACTAGGCTCGGTCTACAATCTCTTTGGCTTTATCTTTGAGGTCTTCTTTCAGGTGAATTGCTGATGCTTCATCCTGCTTGGCTTGACCTTCTAATTTATCTTTCTGATTGCCTGTAACTTCGCTAACAGCTTCTTGGATTTTGCCTTCAATATTCTTCGCTGTGGCTTCGACTCTATTTTCAATGCTCATAATTTTATATTCTAACTCTACAACTACTAATATATGATTTTAAAGTTGAGTCTGACTCCCTCTTTAGATAGATTTGTTATTACCTTTATTTCTAAGTTAAAGGTTCGATCGCAAATTCGACAAGTTTATTTTTAGAAGAAAGACCTGATTTAATGCCGATCGCAGATTTCGGCACTTTAAACTTTTTGGCCAACAGCATGATTAATTCTTGATTGGCTTTACCCTCGACTGGCGGCGACTTGAGATGTATTGTGAGGCTGCCGTCGGGTTGTTGTGCGATGCTTTGCTGTTTGGAATTAGGTTTAACTTTGACTGTGAAAATAGTCATACTTCGACTTTCTCTGAATGTTCGATCTTCGTTCCCAAAACTTTCAGGAATTCAGCCAGCCAGTTAGGATGTGCTGGCCACGCGGGGGCGGTGATTAAATTGCCATCGACTACGGCTTCGGTAACGGGAACTTCTGTATATTTGCCGCCGGCCCGGAGTACGTCGGGGCTGCAAGCGGGGTATGCGGTGCAGCGTTTGCCTTCGAGTACGCCGGCGGCGGTTAGGACTTGCAAGCCGTGACAAATAGATGCGATCGGCTTTTTGCTGTGGGCAAAGTAGCGGGTAATTTGCAGCACTTGTTCGTTGAGGCGGATGTATTCTGGGGCGCGTCCTCCGGGGATAACCAAAGCGTCGTAGTCTGCCGGGTTGATTTCGTCAAAAGTCGCATTTAAAGTAAAGTTGTGACCGGGTTTTTCGCTGTAGGTTTGATCGCCTTCAAAGTCGTGAATAGCGGTGCGAATTGTTTGGCCTGCGGCTTTTTCCGGGCAGATGGCGTGGACGGTGTGACCTACCATTTGCAGTGCTTGGAAAGGTACCATTACTTCGTAGTCTTCTACAAAGTCGCCGACTAACATTAATATTTTTTTTGCTGTCATGTTTCCAACTCCTGTTATTTTGATTGTGTTAAATAGGATGAAAAAAAATGCGGGGCCGTTAAAAAGCTGGCCCCGCAAGCTATTCTGGAATCTAGAAACCGTTGCGTCCCCAAATGACCATTGAAATTGAGAAGGAGAACAGAACTAGCACCGAAACCCAACCGAGTGACAAAATATCCATAGCTATTTATTGAACAAACTGTACAAAGTGACTCCAAACCTTATGATAAGTCAATTTGAGCCATTTTAAGAATGAGGGCGCCGTGAAGGACTCGTCAAATTTTAGTGCCGCTGAACGGGTAGAATCTTTGAAGGCAGGGAGTGTTGCTGCTTTGTCTTGTTTGCTGGGTTTTGGGGCGATCGCCCTTGTTAATAGCTTAATTCTAGCGGATAGGTTGGATTCTCTGGCGAGTTTGCAGGTAAGGGAAATTGACCTAAATTTTGCCTTCAGGGCGACGATCGCACTTTTGGGCGGTTTTTTGTTCGGCGTGACTTACCGCTATGCGATTCGCCGAGATGTTAACCCGCAGCTTAAATCTGGTGCGGTGTTGGCTTTTGGGTTGGTGCGGGCTTTTGGACAACTGGATGCTGGATTGTTTTTTGAATCCGGGAAGATGCCCGCCCTACAGGAGTTATTGCCGTTTGCGGTTCGCGGTGTCGAGAGTGTGGTATTGTTTGCGATCGCGGGTTTGGTTTTGGATTGGGCGATCGGGCGATCGTGGATTAAGCCTTTCGATTCTTAAGTCTGGGCGGGTTTTGTACAAAAATCTGCAAAGGGCGGAAGTTTTGTATTGTTCGCTTAAACCGCCCCTACAGGTTTTTGTGTTTTTTGAGGTTTGGATATTTAACTAAAAGTTAATACGTCAAATTCTGGATTGCCGTAAAGCATTTGCCTGTCTACCGCCGACAAAACTTTATTGTTAGCAGCATCAGAAACTAAACACTGACAAACTAGCTGCGCTACATCCGCCCGGTGAATAGTTCCAGCAACTAGACAATCTTCTGTTAAAATACCGTTGCCTGTTGCAGGTTCCGATTTGAGTCCGCCCGGACGAATCACTGTATAAATCATCCCGCTTGCTATCAAATGATTTTCGGCTTTTTCCTTTTCAATTAAGACCGGGCCCAAAGTTTCCAAAACCTGCGGTTGCAAAGCAGCGGCACTTTTACCGCTACCGATGGATGAAACTAAAATAAATTTTTGCACGCCTGCTTTGACAGCCGCATCAATCAAGTTTTTGTTTCCCAAATAATCTGCTCTTTCTCCATCTTTGGGCAAGCCACCAATTGTGCTGATTACGGCGTGAATTGGCTCACCGCCAGCCATCGCAGCTTCCATAGCTGCTGCATCCAAAGCATCGCCAGTCACGACTTTGATGCCCATTGCTTCTAATTCGGTGCTGGTTGCGGGCGATCGCAAAAGTGCTGTTACTTGCATCTTTTGTTCTACCAACAACTTCGCGATTTCTAGACCTACGCCTCGGCTAGCACCCGCTAAAAAAATGTGGGATTTCTCTGTCATATTAATTGTGTTTTAAGTTGTGCAGAAATTTGTTGTTTTGACTGTGGAACAGTATACAACAATCCTCTGTAATTTTTTGAATTAGTTTTTTTTTACCGCAGAGGGCGCAGAGGAAGAGAGGGGAATGATTGGCAATTACCGATTGCCTATTTCCCATTTACGTTAGAGTTTTTTGCCCACTATTACTACCCAAGATTGAGCTTCGCGCGGTAAGCCGGGGGGGCGATAGTAGTGATTGACAATTGCAAATCCCGCTTGTTCTAAACAAGGCGCTAAAGTATGATATTCCCATCCGGCAGTATAGCGTTTTCCCGTTGGTCGCTCGTCATATCCTTCCCAATTTCCCCGGCACATTGACATGACAATTGCACCGCTAACAACTAAGGCTTTGTGCAAATCTTGCAGCACTTTCACCATCTCGTCGCTGGGAACGTGAATCAGGGAAGCATTGGCAAAAATACCGTCAAATTCTGATTCTGGCAAGTCGAGATTCAGAAAAGATTGTTGCCAAACTTCGCATCCTGACAACTCTTTTGCTATTTCTACAAAAGCCGGAGTTGCATCTAAGCCTACAACTGTGTGTCCTTGGCTCTTGAACGCTACTAAATCTCGTCCCGGCCCGCATCCTATATCGAGAATTTTACCGGGATTGCGGGGCATAGCAGCCGTCAGTGCGGATCGATTTTGAGATACGTCGTGATGCCAAGTTCCTTCTCGGAAAGATTCGGCAGTTAGCTGGTATTCGGCGATCGTAATTTCTTCGCGTTTGTCCACAATTTCCCCCTCTTGTATTATTTTAGATTTTAGATTTTAGATTTTAGATTGAAGAATGTTAACCGTAGAATAAGGGTTTCTGGCTACAATCTAAGAACTTACGGCTGAGGCATTTGCTACCTCAGAAACCCGGTTTCTATCCGCCCATGCGTAAGCGTGAAGTATAGATATTGGGTAGGCACACGGCACTGCCGTGTCCTACTCTATTTCATTCGATTGAAAACTACTATAATAGTTAAACAACCAGGGTTTTTTGTTCGGATTTGGTAACTGCTGAATCAGCTTCTAAGAGAGAACCTTCGGGGGATTCGATCGCAAATCCCGCATCTCGAATCATGTCCCAATCTTGATTGGCGCTTTGTCCGGGAGTTGTCAGATAATCGCCAACAAAGATAGAATTAGCGGGGTAGAGTCCGAGAGGTTGCAGCGATCGCAAATGCACTTCCCGTCCCCCAGCAATCCGAATTTCTTGACTGGGAAGCAAAAATCGGAACAAACAGAGAATTCGCAAACATTGGCGGGGAGTTAACCTGTTCACATCTGCAAATGGCGTACCGGGAATCGGAATGAAAAAGTTGACGGGTACGCTAGTAACGCCCAAATTGCGAAGCGAAAGCGCTAAATCGATCGCATCATCATCCGATTCGCCCATCCCCAAAATTCCGCCGGAACAAGTTGTGATTCCCGCTGCTTTTACGTGTTCGACGGTTTCAACCCGATCGCCAAAAGTGTGAGTGGTGCAAATGTCGGTGTGATATGATTCGGAAGTATTGAGATTGTGATTTACGCGATCGACTCCAGCTTTAGCCAAACGATGAGTTTGCTCCTCGCTCAACAATCCCAAACAAGCGCAGATTTTCAGGTTATAATTTGCCTTCACAGTCTCGACAGCATCCAAAACGCGATCGAAAGTAGATGCGCTGGGTTGGCGGCCCGAAATTACCAAACAAAACGTACCAGCTTTTAAATCTGCTGCGCGTTGGGCGGCATCCAGAATTTTCTCCTTAGCTAAAAGCGGATATTTCTCAATTTCCGCAGTCGAAATTTTGGACTGAGAACAATAATGGCAATCTTCAGGACAAAGGCCACTTTGAGCATTTAACAAATAGTGCAGCCTGACTCGGTTTCCCCAGTAGTGGCGGCGCACCCGATAAGCTGCGTTTAGTTGTTCCAGCAAAACCTCATCCGGTGCGCGCAATACGGCTAAAGATTGCTCGCGAGAGAGACATTTGCCCGCCAGCGCGTCGTCAGCCAAATCGTTCCAATTGGGTAAATTCATTACTAAAATTAAAGGGTTTACAGAGTATCCAAAACCTGACGAATTACCCGATAAATGGATTCTAGTTCATCAGGAGAAATGCAGTAGGGAGGCATCAAGTAAAGCGTATTCCCCAAGGGGCGGAGCAAAAACCCCGCTTCGAGAAATCTGGCTTTCAATACAGGAGCAATGTCATTAAAATAACCGGAAATGCTTTCGGTTTTCACATCCATTGCTGCGATGGTGCCGCAAGTCCGAATCCGTTCTAGTTTAGGATGATTTCTCAGCCATTGGTTCAGATATTTGCGGTGCAGTTTTTCCATCCCTTGATACACATTTGGGTTTTGCTCCAAAAGCTCTAGGGATGCTACACCCACCGCACAAGCTAAAGGATTTCCGGTATAAGAATGACCGTGAAAAAAAGCTTTGTCCGATTCATCTCGCCAGAAAGCTTGATAAATATCCTCCGATGCCATTGTGACAGCAATTGGCAAGCAGCCGCCAGACAATCCTTTAGACAAACACAGGATATCTGGGGAAGTTGCAGATTTAACAGAGGCAAACAGTTCGCCCGTGCGACCAAAACCAGTCATTACTTCATCGTAAATCAACAATACATTAAACTGGCGAGCAAGTTGTGCGATCGCCTGCAAAAACTCAAGGCGGCACATTCGCATTCCCCCGGCACCTTGCACCAAAGGTTCGATAAAAATACCCGCATAGCCGCCTTGCTTTAACAAAAACTCCAATTTCTCTAAACTTGCCGCCTCTTTGCTTTCCACCTCCTCGTCGCCGTCAAAAGTCGCGGGAAAAGGAACAACATCCCCAGCAAACATTAAAGGTGCAAAAGGTTCCCACCACAGCGAACTTCTGCCAGCAGACATCGCGCCCACAGTATCGCCGTGATAACCTCCCTCAAAACTAATAAAGCTAGTACGGTTAGTTTCTCCGAGATTGCGCCAATATTGAAAAGCCATTTTCAGAGCAACTTCAACAGCAGTTGAGCCGTTATCAGAAAAGAAAATCCGCGTTAAAGAAGCAGGCGTATGAGTTAGCAATTTATTAGCAAGTTTCTCGGCAGGTTCGTGAGTAAACCCCGCAAAGATTACGTGTTCTAACTTTTGGGCTTGTTCATAAAGAGCCTCCGCCAGAACGGGATGGCTGTGCCCGTGAATCGTCACCCACCAACTAGAAATGCAGTCAAGAATTTGCCGCCCGTCTGCTAATTCCAGCACCGCTCCTTTACCACGAACTACCTTCAGTGGCGGGGCAGCAGTTTTCATTTGTGTGAAGGGTTGCCAAATCGGTGAAATTGAAGAATTATGTTCCTGATTCGCAGTCATTTTTACCCTGGTAACTAATATCAACTCGCATTTTAATATAGCAATGTTAACTTACTTGGCAACTCTTTATATTCTCTTCTCTTTTCTTCTCTTCTCTTCCTACCCTACTCTTCACCGAACCCCTGCAGGGAACGGGAACGGCTTCGCCGAACGTGTCCTTCGCGTCTTCGCGGTTCGTTCAAAAAAATCTATTTTGGTGTCGAGGGTGGCTGCTCTGCAACGTCAGCCCCCATATCACGTATTCCCCAGCGACGGTTAAATTTGTCAGTTACAATTTTCTGCCTTTCAGCAAATAAGTCGTCATTGCTCCTTTGCCTTTAACATTAATTTTACCGCGCTTTTCCAACAAATACTTATCGCACAGCAACTCATAAGTTGAGTTACTAACTTGAATTTTACCAGGAAGTCCCTGAGATTCCATGCGGCTTGCTGTATTCACAGCATCTCCCCACAAATCGTAAATAAACTTTTTAGTGCCGATGACACCTGCTACAACAGGCCCAGTATTAATGCCAATGCGGATATTGAGAGGTTTACCGCATTCGTCGCGGAATTTCATAATTTCTTGCTGCATTTCCAGGGCCATTTCGGCAATAGATTCGGCGTGATTTGTACAAGGAAGTGGCAAACCGCCTGCTACCATATAATTGTCACCGATCGTCTTAATTTTTTCTAAGCCGTATTGTTCGCTTAAGCGATCGAAAGCTGAAAATATTTTGTTAAGTAATTCTACTAATTCTTCAGGAGAGGTGCGCGAAGATATTTCGGTAAAGCCCACAATATCAGCAAATAAAACCGTAACCTCAGCAAATCCGTCCGCAATATTTATATGGCCTTGTTTTAGGCGATCGGCAATCATTACAGGTAAGATATTTAGTAATAAACGTTCCGACTTTTCTTGTTCAGCGCGCAATACTTCCTCAGCTTGTTTCCGCTGTGCAATTTCCTTGTATACTCGGTGAAACATTTGATTGAATGCGACCATGAGTTCTCCCAACTCGTCATCGCGTTTGACAGACAGAGAGTAGAAATCAGGTTTCTCTTGATCTTTGCTCAAAGCGTCTCCAGCAGCGATCAAGTCATCGCGCAATCTCAAGAGAGGTGAAATTACTGTCACCCCTAAAAAAAACATAGTCACCGAAGTGACAAAGGCTGATATAATGATGACTAAAACCGCAATCCGCCCGATAAATGCGTAGAGTTCCGGCTGAACGGTGGAAGCATCGTGGCGAACAATTAAGATGTAATCGCTTCCCAAATGTCGCTCCGTCCAAGCAATATCGTAGCGCTTGCCATCGAAATTGTGACTGTGAACTATACGAGCTTTTTTTAGTTGCTCTAAACTGATTTCTGGGGGTTCGCCAAGTGTATATATTAGCTCACCGTTAGCTTGGTAAATAGATAGTCCTAAGACTACTTGAGAATCCTTAGTAATATTTTTTACTTCTTCTTGCAAGAAAGTGCGATCGGAAATATCTTGTTGGAGCAAAAACTCTAGGGAATCAACAGTCGCCCGAGATACCTGTTCCAGTTGGCTTAAAAGTTCATTTTCTCGCCGAAAATAAGAGGGAACTAAAATAATTCCCTCTATGACAAGAATGCTAGCAAATACCCACAAAGCTATTTGCCTAGACAAGCGAGATTGGAAAAATTTCAAGAATGATAAAATCCGCGATCGCATAAAATTTACTATTTTGCAAATGGCTAATGTAGGACATAAGAAAAAAAACCGGGTTTCTGGTAATCCATTTTGGGTGTGTCAACGAAACAACCGCGCAGAAACCGAGTTCTCAAATCTCCTGTGTAATTCCTGTAATTGTCAGTAGTCAAAAGCCAGCAGCCATTAACTGTTAGTTCTTGGGTGACGACTAACAACGAATGACTGATGACTTCGGACTAACTAGCATACCCCTTAATAATATAATAAACAAATTAAACCGAAACGGCGCTGACTAGCCTGCCTGCAAGCAGATAAGTATTCATATCGCCCTTGCCTTTGATGTGGATAATTCCTCTGTCTTCAAACCGATACTTATTTTGCAAGATATCGTAAGTGGATTGTGTGACTTGAATCGCGCCGGCAATCCCGTGGGATTCCATGCGGGCTGCTGTATTGACGGCATCGCCCCAGAGGTCGTAAATAAATTTTTTAGTGCCAATAACCCCCGCAATTGCCGGTCCGGTATTGATGCCGATGCGAATGTTAATTCCTGCATGATGTTTGGCATTAAATTTTGCTAATTCCTCCTGCATACCTAAAGCCATTTCCGCAATGCTTTCGGCGTGGTTTCTGCTAGGATTTGGCAAACCTCCCACTACCATGTAAGCATCTCCAATTGTTTTGATTTTTTCCAAGCCGTACTTTTCCGTTAAGCTATCGAAGGCTGAAAAAATTTCGTTTAGAAACTTGAGCAGTTCTTCGGGAGATATTTGTGCTGAAAGCACTGTAAAGCCTACGATATCCGCAAACAAAATCGTGACTTCTGCGAAGCCGTCAGCAATACTGCTTTGACCATCTTTTAGCTTAGCAGCAATGGATTCGGGTAAAATATTGAGCAGCAGGCGATCGCTCTTTTCCTGTTCTTTCAGCAATTCTACATTAGTTTCTTGCAATTGTGCCGTGCGTTCCATGACGCGCTGTTCTAATTGTTTAGCATTTTGGCGCAACCTGCTGATAGATACAGTTAAGCCTGTCACTCCTACAACGGAAAGTCCTACTAACAGTAAAAACAGGTTTTTAAGTTCACTTTGAGTATGTTGAGTGATGGTGTCGAGAGGTTGAGTAATTTCTAATATCCCCCGCACATCTCCCACTTTCCAATCTCTTTTAGGACTGTCAGGGTGAGTATTGTGACAGTTCACGCAGCTAGAACTTAGAATATCTGCCTCGGCATATCGAAAGGCGGGTTTGCCGCGAACATCATCAACGCGGAAAAATTTCTCTGTCGGATTTTGCGTCAAATACGTAATAGCTTGCTGTTCAAAATCGTCTCGGGCTCCGCCTTCTTTTCGCCGCCAGGGAAATGGGTAGTTGCTGTAGAG
Organism: Microcoleus sp. Pol10D4; assembly: GCF_036701555.1. Lineage (NCBI taxonomy): Bacteria > Bacillati > Cyanobacteriota > Cyanophyceae > Oscillatoriales > Microcoleaceae > Microcoleus > Microcoleus sp. Pol10D4. The sequence continues at coordinate 7,519 of NZ_JAUBRA010000030.1, read as the reverse complement.
ACGAAGTGATACTTCGGGATTTTTTTTTGTGATATGGTTGCCTAGTTCTATTAAGAAACTGGCTGGTACGGGAACTGTTACTTTTGTCGGGTTGTAGTCGTGGGTAAAGTTAATTGCTTCAGCGGTGTTTAGAGGACTAACAACATCGGAACTGTAAAGGGTGCGGGCTTCTTTAACAGCTTGGGCATAGAGGGTGGCATTTTGGAGGGCTTGCGATTCGATTAGGGTGGAGGAAAGACGAGACATATTTGCCATCGCTACTCCTACACCTACACAAAATAAAATTGTCACCGCAAGCAGAATTCGCTTGTAAATTAATTGGCTGATGGCAGCCCGAATTCGATAAATCAACTGGGGCATGGTATCCTCACGTGTGAGGTTTAATCTAGATTGGAATTTATGCACTACTAACATAACACTGCTTTCTCAGACTGTTTTGCTGGCGTCCGGGGTAAAGCAAGACTCTCTGGGTGCAACGGAGGGTTAATTATTGTTTACCGCGAGTGTTTCGCTTATCCGTAAGAATACCCATAACTCTATAGGGATTTTCTGTTGAGTGAAGTACAGATGATCGGTTAAGGACATGGCAGTGGCTTGTCCCTACTTCACGCACTTTTTGCTCTATTTCAGTTAGGATAGCAATTGTAGTCTATGGTTGGCGATCGTGAATTCTGACTCTACTGTCTCACCTACTAACAAGGAAATTTTTCCGGGAGAAGTTTTCGTCAATACTGCTGATTTTGATACCGGCATTCGGCGACTTTTACCTAAATATGACGAAATGCTGGATGTAGTAGCAGGCTGCATTACTAACACAAACCATCGCATTTTAGAACTCGGCTGCGGTACGGGGGAACTTACTTTAAAAGTTCTCAAATGCTACCCGTCTGCCGAAATAGTTGCTGTCGATTACTCGCCGCGAATGCTTGATTTTGCCCGCGCCAAAATAGAGTCGGCAGGATACGCAGCCCGGTGGACTGGCATAGAAATGGACTTTGGAGAATGGGCGAACAATCCAAATTTCTCAGGCTTGGGCGATAAATTCAATGCTTGCATTTCATCTCTGGCAATTCACCATCTTGAGGATGAGATGAAGTTGAAATTGTTTCAACGGATTCGCGGAAGTTTAAATGCTGGTGGCTGTTTTTGGAATGCCGATCCTCTTTTAGCAGAATCAGCAGCAATGAAAGATATTTATCAAGCGGCGCGAGAAGATTGGGCCCTAAATCAAGGGGAAACCTTAGCACAAATTCGGGCAAATGTGGGGACGAGTGTCTCTTACGGCTATTCTAATCCCGATCGCCTAGCTACACTTTCGGCACAGTTGGAAATGCTGGTAAAAGCTGGATTTGACACTGTTGCAGTGCCTTGGAAATACTACGGTATGGCGGTGTTTGGGGGATTTGTTAATTGAAAAAAGCAGTCCTGCTATTTAGGATGAAACCTCAGCACCTTACTGCTTAAAGAAAGATTGCAGTTAGTATTTTAGGTTACTAAGTTCTGTTTGAAAAAATATATAATCCTGTCAGGATTGAGGAAACAAAATGACTGCAAATGCGATTCAAAGTATTGACTGGGATGCTTTTTCTTCGGAACTATCGGGAATTGAAATAATTAGCGATCGCGCGCAAGTTGTCAAGCTATCTCAAGACTATTATCACTTCAGTCCAGTTTTGCAACCTCTCTTAAGTGATAAAACAGGAGATTTAGTAGTTCGTCCCGCCAGCGAAGCCGAAGTTTTGCGGATTGCTGCAGCCTGCGTCAAATTCAAAATTCCGCTAACTGTTAGAGGGGCAGGAACGGGCAATTACGGGCAGTGCATTCCCCTCAAGGGCGGCGTCATTTTAGATACCAGCAAAATGAACAGTATCCGCTGGATAAAACCGGGTTTAGCTTGCGTAGAACCAGGGGTGAAAATGTCGGTTTTCGACAAACAAGCGCGAGAAACTGGTTGGGAATTGCGGATGGTTCCCTCAACCTATCGCACCGCAACGATTGGGGGATTTATCGGCGGCGGTAGCGGGGGAATTGGTTCGATAACTTACGGGCAATTGCGCGATCGGGGAAATCTTCATGCCGTTCGAGTCGTTACAATGGAAGACGATCCCCGCGTCATCGAATTGCGGGGCGATGAAGTGCAGAAAGTCAATCACGCTTACGGCACAAATGGAATTATTACTGAGTTAGAAATTCCCCTCGCCCCTGCTTATCCTTGGGCGGAAATCATCGTCGCTTTTGACGATTTTATGACATCGGCAAACTTCGGTCAAGCTTTGGGCGATGCTGACGGGATTATCAAAAAACTAATTTGTGTTTGTGCTTGGCCGATTCCTGCTTATTTTGCTGCTTTCCGCGAGGAGATTCCTGAAGGTAAGCACTGCGCTTTGTTAATGGTAGCTGAATCTTGTCTGGAACCGCTGCAAGATTTGGTGCGCGAATATGGCGGCACAATTTGCTATCAAAAAAACGCACAAGCAGCGAGCAAAGGTGCAGCAATTGCTGAATTTACTTGGAATCATACAACTCTGCACGCTCGCAGCGCTGACCCGTCTCTGACTTATTTGCAGACGCTTTTTCCCCCAGATAAAGGTTTGAAATTGATTGAGGAAATGTATAAATTTTATGGGGATGAGGTGATGATGCACTTGGAGTTTTTGCGGATGAATGGCAGGGCGATCGCCGCAGCTTTGCAAATAGTTCGCTACACTACGGAATCACGGCTCAATGAAATTATTCGCTATCACGAAGAGCAAGGCGCAATGATTGCTAATCCTCACACTTATATATTGGAAGATGGAGGGATGAAAAGTATTAATGTGGAACAGTTGCAGTTTAAAGAGTTGGTCGATCCTTACGGTTTGCTTAATCCGGGTAAAATGCGGGCGTGGTTGGAACGGGGTTAAGGGCGATGGTTTTTAGATAAGATTCGGATCTTGAAATCGCTGCTAGACAAACGAAGTCCGCCTAAGCGCTGGCTTCGCTCACGCGGACTGAGAAATGAGCAAACAGCAGTGGTAAATTTAAGGGACGGGGGCGGTAATTTCTGCTGGTGCGATCGCCCCTGGTGTAGGTACTGCTTGCTTTTCCAGTAGTAGGCGCTGTTTGTTCCGAAATTCTGCGGCCGCATCGTTCAAATTTTGGCGCTGTTCGGTAGTAAATTCTTCCATGCTGCGGCCACCGCCCAATTTGGATCGGTGAATTAAATCAAATATTCCGCTGCCGCTGCTGCGGCCGGAAAAGGGGTCGGTATTGTCTTGAGTTTGAAAGTCTTGCAGCGGTTGGGCATTATTTAAACCGCTGGCTTGAGCGAAGCTTGCTTGAGGGGAGAACAGAGCACAGGATGCGATCGCGCTTGCAGCAATCCCCATCATTAATTTGCCGGATTTGGAAGTTTTGGTGTTCATCATTTATTAGTTGAATCTTCAAAAAAACAATTCTATCTAAACAATATTCTGACTTGTGACTAAATATTATATTACTTCGCTGGGGCTAAGGACACGGCAATGCCGTGTCCCTACAATTGATGGTGCAGGTTAAACGATCGCCCGCAGAGTTGCTGCGATCGCCCTAAGCAAACCTGCGTCTCAGCAGCGGTTGAATGCTCAGCAGCGCCACCAAATCAAACACCAGCAGCACTAATAGCGCTCCTCCAAAGGTAACATTACCCCAAGGAGCCTGCATCACGACACTGGCTAGCGACCAATCGCTGTGTAAGTACAAATAGCGGATAGGTTCGATCGCATAACTCAGAGGATTGAGAGTCACCACAACTTGCAGCCACTCTGGCATAAATGACAGCGGCGCGAGGGCTGTGCTGGCAAATAACAGCGGCAGGTTAGTCACAAAAATTACCGCTATTAATTCTACGTGACCGGGAAGAGCAAAGGCTAAACCCAGGCTCAAGCCGGTGACGCCCAAAACTAATAGTAGGACAATTAGGGCGATCGCGCCCAGTCCGGCAATTCCGGGGAATCCGGCGCCCAAAAACGCTCCCGCTGTAACGATTGTGCCGGTTTGGATAAAGCTGAGGGTGACGATAAAAATAGCCGAAGCCAGGACGATCGAAAATCTGGAAGCCAACGGCGCGACTAATAAGCGGTTGAGAAATCCGAACTCGCGATCGAACATAATCGGCAAACCAGCATTCAGCGCCCCGGCAAAGGCTGTAAAAACGATTACACCGGCGCCGAGAAATTGTCCGTAATTCTGGCTTTCGCCGAACAATCCGGCGGGTGCATTTTCAAACAGAGCTCCGAACAAAACCAACCACATCAGGGGCTGAATAATGCCTGCAACTAGCGTGGAGGGGCGACGCTGCAATTGAATAAACAGGCGCTTGGTTAAGGCGAGTGTTTCTTGGATAAAGTCGCCCAGCAGGGAAGTGGAAGTGTCAGCGGATGCCGTGGAGAGTGGCCGCTGCTGGTTGAGGTTGTTGGGGGATGTAACAGTACCGCTCATAATTGCTTGTTGATTAGATCTAACTCTCTTTACAGTAGCAAGTCTGGAGGTATTGGTGGTGTTGGGCGGGCGATCGTCACAAGCCAGCAGATTAGGTTGTATAGTCATGATGATAAATTCTACATAGCTGGGAATCTTCGATCGAGACATGGCAGAAACACCGATCGCTCTATATCGACAAGGCAACGCTAATTCACCTTGAATGGATAATGTCCGACCGAACAAAGATGTTGCTACTTATGAAGAAAATGGTCGCATCTGGGTAGATCCTACTTTAGGAGGTGGGATTTCGACATTTGCTACTCAAAGAAGCGACAAAAACTGGTGGAAGTTAGATGCGGAGAGTGCAATTCCTGCCGCGCTTGATTTAGTTAATGACCACAACGATCATTGGTTGTGGAAACCGAGTCATATTATGCCGATAGAGGAGTACAAGGAGTCTCTTCGACTATAAGTGCATCTTTTTACAAAGTGAGTTAAAGATTTCCAGCTTTGGCAGCTTTGAAACAAAGTAGGTTAGCATAGTGGCAAGTAAGCGTAAAGATTAAAAAGAGATTTCAGATGATTCTATCTTTTAAGGATGTACAATTTATTATCGAAGCTCTTGAGTTTCGGATCGAGGCATACCGAGAACGTTTGAAGGGTGAAGAATTGGATGAGGATGAAGCATCCGATATCGGCAACGATCGCTATTTTTTAGAAGCGTTGCGCGAAGATTTGATGAAAGCTATTAAGGATGGTAGTCTGCCGAAAATAGCAGAATCTTCAGACGGTTTGTATCAAGAGATAAGAAGTTAATGAGGGCGAGCGCACTTCTTTGCGACAGGGGATGAGATGGGCGATCGCGACTGAAAAACGGTGCTGGATATGCTACATTGAGTATGAAGAATTTGGCAAAAAAATGTCTTGTACTTTCACGGCAATTGTTTATTGGGAAGAGGATGTTTATGTAGCCGAGTGTCCTGAAGTGGGAACGGCTAGCCAAGGAGAGACGATCGAAGAGGCGATCGCCAATCTCAAAGAAGCAACGGAACTTTATTTAGAAGAATTCCCTCTGCCTAAAACTTCCCGCCGTCTGCTAACTACATTTGACAGTGCTATCCTAGATAAGAGAACCATCAGACATTGGCAGGGAAAAAATCTTGTCAACTATCACGGATATAGGAACTTTAATTAGCCGTCACCCTGACATACATGGTGGCTGTCCAATTATTGCCGGAACGGGTGTTACAGTTCGGCGCATTGCTATTTGGTACAAGCAAAGTTTGAGTGCAGAAGAAATTGCCGATCGCATCGGGCATTTAACTCTCACCCAAGTCTATGCAGCTTTGACTTATTATCATGCTAACCGAGAGGAAATTGATGCTGATATTGCAGCGGAAGAAGCTGAGGGCGATCGAATAGAAGCATTGAATTCTCAGCGTAAGATTCAGAAGCAGCCGACGGATATAGCTTTGGAAATACCAACAGTAGCCAACTATCCCAGTCGCCGAGAATTTATGAAATTACCGCTGGAAGAGAGGGGAAGGATTTTAGAAAGACAAGCTGAGGCAATGTTGCAACATTACCAGGAAGATAGAGAATGGCAAGAATTAGAGTATGAGTAGTCTCTTATAAAAAGGGATAGTCAGGGCCGGGAGGTTGGTCCAGGCTGGGAGGTTGGTCAGGGCTGAGAGGTTGTGAGTTGGGGTTAAAAAAGGGAGATTGTAGGGAAGGGCTGGGAGCTTCTGGAATCGAGGTGACTGAGTGTCCACAGTCTTTTAGTCGCTGCAAAATACTAAGCGTATATAAATCATAAAGAGTCGCATCCAAATTATCATAGACGGGGAGTTGACCTTTTGGAGCACTTAGACTGTAGTTGAGTTCATAAGGAGGTCTCCTGCGGCCCAGATAAGTGTATCTGCCATCAGGAGTGTAACCACGAGTAATCCATCCTAAGCGTTCCCAAAGCATTACTACTTCCACTGGATCGGCGAGTGAAGCGAAGTACGAGGAACCTTGGAAATAACTTTGAACCATAGCACACTGTATACCGTAACCGCTGCTATTTCTATCAAATTCCTGTACTTCTTTTTTTTTCCAATCATCGGCTTTTTGACATTCTTCCAAGATATCTAACTGGATGCTGAAGCCAAAATGTCCATTACTGTATTGTACCCAAAGCTGGTCTATTTCATGTAAAATATTACAGGGTATTTGATTCATTTCTTCCCTACTTAACCGGTGACTGTAAGTCAGTTTCAATTTGCTTGCCATCCCATAACTTATACCAAAGTAGTTTAATAATTTCCTAAATGAGTCTTGTAAAGCGATTTCTCCACGAACGATACGTGCAGTATTCAGCGTGATGAGTCGCTCGGTTTCATTATTAGCTGCTTTCCAGTTTCTGGCTGCAAGAAGGATACGCAATTTATTGGTGCTCGTGCCTTGTTTATACCAAAACACCGAAAATATTATAATAATAGCGATCGCAAGCCCAATTAAAATTCCCATCGTTTGGCAGTCCTGAATTTTAAAATTTTCGTTTGAGTTTAGTAGAGAGGGATTTTCATGAATCCCTCTCTGTTGTCTTTGTCCACACTATTGCGAACGGTATAAAGTCTCCGATTGTCGCAATACTTTAATATCCCAGCGATCGCCTCTTATCAAAAATGTTTCCACTCAATAAAATGTGCCCGATTAAAAAATTGCTCTCGCTCGCTTCTATCTGCTAAGGATTAACTAACACATCCTAATTTTGGATAATTTTTGCTTTATTTTTAGACAGAAATTTGCATAAATCCATCTATTTTACCTTGATAAACACGATTGCCATCCACATAAACTGTGCCATTAGCCCAAGGCTCTATAGAAAACTCAACTTCTCCCTGCTGATTAGTTCGTTTGCGATCAGTTTGTCCCTGCTTTAAAAAATCATTGTTTCCAACGCCAACCTCTTTCCCTTTGATGGGTTGTCCAGTTTTCGCCGAAATTAGTTGAATGACTAAGCTGTTGTGCATTTAAAACGCATATTGGTATAATATAACATAATGATATTCAGAAAAAGTGAATGCCTGCTAAA